>DATNEC010000007.1:0-6052 GCA_035606815.1 Pirellulales bacterium | reverse complement strand
AGCGGCTGTTGCGAGACGAGCGGGTGGCGTTCGGCGGGCCGCTGGCCAAGTCCGCCAGTGGCGTTGCACTGGGGATCGAGATCGACCAGCAGCGTGCGGGCGCCGCTTTTGGCCAACGCAACCGCCAGGTTGACCGCAGTGGTCGTCTTGCCGACGCCCCCTTTCTGATTCGCCACGCACAGAATCCGGCCCACCGAAACGGTTCCTTCCGTTTACGCAATTCGCCGGCGGCGCAAACCGCCGCCCGGCGCGCGGGGATTGTAGCAGGATGGGCGCGAAACGAGAAAGATCAGCGCTTTGGCGAGCCGTAGGCGTCAGCCTACGGGTGGCGCGGCATAGTCAGCCGAGATCGCAGGAGTAGGTGTTGGTGATCAAATCCACCATAAACGGAATCAGGCGGCGCCACGGTTCTTTCGCCCCTAACGGGGCTGACGGCGGTTTTCGTTCGAATCGGCCTCCAGGGGCTTGCGCCCCTGGCAACAATCTTCCGCCGCTTACGCGGCTGCATCGAGTCCTTCGTCCCTGGCGCGGCTGAATTGAACCCGCTGACGATGAGGCCCGGATCGGGCAGTCCCGTAGGGACGACAGACCGTTGCCAGGGGCGCGAGCCCCTGGAATCCTAAGCCGCCGTAATTCGGTTTTTCAGCCCCGTTAGGGGCGAAAGATGGAGGTGCGCTTCGCAGGAGCGTTACTCCGCGCTTTGGCCTGCGCGGAATGTTCCACGTGAAACGCCGGCCTCGCCTAGATTGCGCGGACGGCGAAGGCGTCAACGAACCTATTGAACCTATTCCGCGGCATGAGCCTCGCAAACCCGTTTCACGTGAAACTCGACGATTCCCCCAGCGACCTCCGGCGGGGGAGCCGTAGGCGTCAACCTACGGGTGGCGCCGGCGAGCCGGCCAAGATAGCGCCAGCACGTATCGGGATCGAATCCATCGCAAGCGAAACCAGGGGGCTGACGCCCCCCGCTCGCCTTGAAGACACGACGCGGTCTTATTCCAGCGGATTGAATACCAGCCCGCTGAGCAACTTCGGATAGAAATACGTGCTCTTGGCGGGCATTCGCTCGTGGGTCTGGCTGATCGTACGGATGTGATCGACAGTCGCGGGCATGACGAGCGCGGCCAGCGGGAATTCGCCGGTCTCCAGGCCGTCGACGACTTCCTGGACGAGATGCACATAGCGCGGCTTGGGCAGATTCGGCGAAGCCAAGAGCGTGTCGATCACCAACCGATGCAGGATGGCCACCCCTAGCCCGCGCCACGGTTCGCTGTGCTCGGCCGCGACTTGGGCCAGCCGCTGGCGGCCCGCGGCGGTGATCGTGGCGACGACCCAGCGCTCGTCCTGGGCCGTATAAAGTCCGAGCGTGCCTTGCTCGCCCGAGGTCTCGACTTCTTCCCAAACCGTCGGCGCCAGGTCGGCGCCTTCGCCGGCGATCCGGGTGGTGAACGCATCGCCCAGCTTGGTGATCAGATCGGCTGAAGACATGGCCGGCAAGCCGCGGAACAATCGGTGCGTGGGCAGCACGATCATGCCGGGGTCGCTCATGCCGACGCACATCATCAGCACGAAGTTGGCCGGATGGTTGGCCGGCAATGGCCCGGCGGCGCTCAGTTCGTCGCGGTAGTTGCAGGCCGTTTCGTAACGGTGGTGGCCGTCGGCGATGAAGACCGGCTTGGGGCCGATGGCGCCGGCCACGGCCGAAACGACTTTGACCTCGGTCACCGGCCAGAGGCGATGGACCACGCCTAAGTGGTCGGTCGCTTCCAGCGGCGTCTTGCCGACGATCGCCTTTTCCAGCAGGCTTTGCACTTCGGCCCGCGGGTCGGGATAGAGGCCGAAGATTTGGCTCAGGTTCGTCTTGCAGGCCCGTGTCAACATCAGCCGGTCTTGCTTCGGGCCGGACAGGGTTTCCTCATGCGGATAAATCTTGCCCTCGCCGAACTTCTCCAGCCGCACGCGGGCCATGAACCCGTGCCGTGTGAACTTCTGACCGCCGTGCTCGAATACCTGGTGATAGACATAGACCGCTGGGTCAGACTCGGTGAAGAGCACTCCCTCCTGGCGCCAGTTCTTCAGAAACTTGGCGGCCCGGCTGTAGCGGTTCGTGGCGTCGTCGTCGCCCGGCTCTTCGCGATTCAAGATCAGCCGAATGACGTTGGCCGGGTGCTTTTTGTAGAGTTGTTCTTGCAACTCCGGCCCGATCACGTCGTAGGGCGGAGCGATCACGTCGCTCAGCGAACCGACCTGGCCGAGATCGTAGCGCAGTCCGCGGAAAGCTTGGATTTCGGGCATTGGGGGGAGTAAGGAGTTAAGAAGTAAGGAGTTAAGAAGTAAGGAGTGAGGGAGTAAGGAGTGAGGGAGTAAGGAGTGAGGGAGTAAGGAGTGAGGAGAAAAAGAAAAAGGCTTCGGGTGTTATCCCGAAGCCTGGGCGAGTTGTCAAATGCCAGTTCTCTCCTTACTGCTTACTCCCTCTCCTAATACCGATAATATTCCGGCTTGTACGGCCCTTCGACGGGCACGCCGATGTATTCGGATTGGGCCTTCGAGAGCTTGGTCAGCTTGACGCCGAGTTTGCCGAGGTGCAGCCGGGCGACCTCTTCATCGAGATGCTTGGGCAGCACGTGAACTCCAAGCGGGTACTTCTCGGTCTCGGTCCAAAGGGCGAGCTGCGCAATGACCTGATTGGAGAACGAGGTCGACATCACGAACGACGGATGCCCGGTGGCACAGCCGAGATTCACCAGTCGGCCTTCGGCCAGAACCAAGATCGAGTGGCCGTCGCCGAACGTGTAACGATCGACCTGCGGCTTGATTTCGAGCTTCTTGACGTCCTTTTGCTTGGTCAGCCAGGCCATGTCGATTTCCAAATCGAAGTGGCCGATGTTGCAGACGATGGCGTCGTTGGGCATGGCCTGCATGTGCTTGCCCAGGATGATGTCGCGGTTGCCGGTGCAGGTGACGAAGATGTTGCCCCGCGAAGCGGCCTCGTCCATCGTCGTGACTTCGAAACCTTCCATCGCGGCCTGCAAGGCGTTGATCGGGTCGATCTCGGTGACGATCACGCGGGCGCCGAGCGAGCGCATCGAGTGGGCGCAGCCCTTACCCACGTCGCCGTAACCGGCCACGACCACGACCTTGCCGGCGACCATCACGTCGGTCGCCCGCTTGATGCCGTCGGCCAGCGACTCGCGGCAGCCGTAGAGGTTATCGAACTTGCTCTTGGTGACCGAATCGTTGACGTTGATCGCCGGCGTCTTCAATTCGCCGCGAGCGTGCATCTGGTACAGGCGGTGAACGCCCGTGGTCGTCTCTTCCGACAGCCCGCGAATGCCGGCGAGCAGCTCGGGATACTTTTGGTGGACCATCGCCGTCAGATCGCCGCCGTCGTCCAGAATCATGTTCAGCGGCTGGCCGTCGGGGAAGAACAACGTCTGCTCGATACACCAGTCGAACTCTTCGCCCGTCATGCCCTTCCAGGCATAGACCGGCGTGCCGGCCTTGGCGACCGCCGCGGCGGCGTGGTCTTGCGTCGAGAAGATGTTGCAACTGCTCCAAGTCACCTCGGCTCCGAGTTTTTGGAGCGTCTCGATCAGCACGGCCGTCTGGATCGTCATGTGCAGGCAACCGGCGATGCGGGCGCCTGCCAGCGGCTGCTGCTTGCCGTATTTTTCCCGCAGCGCCATCAGGCCGGGCATTTCGTTCTCGGCCAGCATGATTTCTTTGCGGCCCCATTCGGCCAACGAAAGATCGGCGACTTTATATGGCAGTTTGGTTTCGACCTGCGACACGGAACTACTCCTATGGGGGGTCTCTTGGGTTGCGGTCGCCGATCAAACCGAGGCAACCGCGTTGCGATCCTTGCGGCAGCCATGATACCGGGCGAGGCGCCGCGGGGGAAGTAGACTCGGCGCCTTGCCGTTGAAAGTCGCTTTTCGCTCCCGCGAAAAGGCGCGCTTTCGCTGGAGCGAAAGCCGACAATGCCATGAACAAGTCGCAATCAAAGAAAGCAGCGAGACGCCGCTTCTACTTTCCCGACGCGGCGCGAACGAACGCCGCGAGCTTGTCGCGGTCTTTGCGGCCGGGAGTCGATTCGACTCCGCTGGCGACGTCGACCGCGGCGGGCCGAACGGCGGCGATGGCGGCGCCCACGTTCTCGGGCGTCAAGCCGCCCGCCAGCACGAGCGCCGGCCCGGCGCCCAGATCGTGATATCCGCGAGCCGCCGACCAATCGGCGGTCTGGCCGGCGCCGCCATAGACGCCCGGCTGGAACGCATCGAGCAAGACCATCGCCGGCATGGCGGCCTGCTGGTAGCACTCCTCAAGATATGCCGCAACCGGCGCCAAACCGCCTGGCCCGACGCGAAACGCCTTGATGACCCGCAAGCCCGCGAGCTGGGCGATCGCTTCCGGCGGCTCGTCGCCATGCAGTTGCACGAAGTCCAGCGTCAAGCGGTCGGCCAATTCTTGGATCTCGGCCGCCGGAGCATTGACGAACACGCCGGCCTTCAACACGAAATCGGGAATCGCGTCGATGACCGACTCGGCGCGGTCGGGCGGCAGATAGCGGACGCTTTTCGGATAAAAGTTCAGCCCGATGCAGTCCGCCCCGGCGGTGACCGCCGCCGCCGCGTCTTCAGCACACGTCACGCCGCAGATTTTGATGTGAAACAAGAGATCACGCTGAGAGCGAAAGGCTTGGCGGCCGGTGGTTTAGCCACGGAGGAAATACGGATGAGGAAAGAGGGGCAAAGTTTCAGAGGGGCAAAGGTTCAAAGGGGACAGACGGAAAAACGGCAAACGTACTTCAGAATCCCTTTGCCCCTCTGCTCCTTTGCTCCTTCCATCTATCCGTGTTCAATCCGTGGCTACGTTCCTGAAAAACTCCAGGTCTTTCGCCGTTTGCTTGATACAACCCTCGGTGTCAAGATCTTCGAAACTGTGGGCGCCCTTGTACTCGCTGTGCAACGAATAGACGCCGTCGTATGCCAGCTTTTTGAGCACCGCCACAAAATCGCGCAGCGGCGCCACGCCGTCGGCCAGGGGCACCGCCTTCGTCGTCCATCGCTGCTGGCCGAGCGCGTCGCGCCCCGCTTTTTCCCAGGCGAAGTTCTTGATCGCCACGAGCGCGATCCAGGGCGCCAGCAAATCAAGCCCCTGCCGCCAACCTTCGCCGCCGCCTTCGAGGGTCATGTGGAACGGATCGACGTAGGCGCCGATCTGCTCGGGCGAAAAGTCCTTGATCAACTCATAGAGCAACGTGCCGTGCGAAGGGATATAGGCGCCCGAATGAATGTGGACGCAAGGCAACACCTGATAGTGAGCAGCCAGGGAAGCGACTTTCGATAGTTGCTTTCGAACTTCGTCGAGCTGGCGGGAGAGCGTGCCGACCGGCCGGTACGGGTAATAGCCGAGCTTGATCCGATCGATGCCCAGCTTGGCGGCCGTGGCCATGATCTTTTCGGCCGCCGGGTCCGAATCGGTGATGCCGGTCGTCAAGAAGAAGATCTTCAGCCCTCGCTCGCGAGCGGCCTCGACGGCCTCGGGCAGCTTTTGCTCGACGTCGGCCGGCTCGATGTGGCCGCCTGGGCGGACCGTCAGATCGAGCCCGTCGAGGCCCAACTTGCGAAAGATCTCGCAAACCTCGGGGATCGACCGATCTTGAAAGCTTTTGGTGAAAGCCGCAATTTTCATGCTCTACTCCCAACTCCCTGCTCGCGACTCCCAACCCCTACTTTCCGCTCCCCGCAGCATAACCGCCGCCGCGCCCGGCAGGCAAACACTCGGGCTTCAGCGGAGCGAGCCGCCCGGTCGATGTCGAAGGTGAGCGCACGGTACGCCTCCGGATGAGATCGCCGAAACAAGGAGCGTTATGCTACGTCGATTGTGGGCGGCGACGCTGGCGGTGTTAGGCGTCGCCGCGGCATATTGGATGCTCGAGCCGGCGGAGTTCTCGCCGGGCGAGACCGTTGCGGCGATTCGCCGGCGGCCGATGACCCGGCCGGGCGACGATACGGCGCCGGCGATCGAGCAGATCGCCAGCCAAATCCTT
>DATNEC010000646.1:0-6575 GCA_035606815.1 Pirellulales bacterium | reverse complement strand
AACCGACGACGCCCGCGAGTCTCAAATCGGGAGGCGTGTCTTAAAATGGACCACCCTGATGCTTCTCTATACATTCATCAAACGTGCGGCGCGCCCTATCGCGCGCATGCTAGCAGCCTCGAAAATGCAATCTCGGCGAGTTTGGTTGTCCCGACAGCACGGAAGGCGCCGTCGGACCGTCAAACTTGCGGAACCAATTCCGCTTCGGCGGCCAGAATGGGCCCGAGCATCCGCCGGGCTTCGTCTTGCTCGGCCGCGGTCAGGCGACGGTTGGGCGGACGCGGCGGTCCGACGTCGTGACCTTTGAGCGACAGCGCGTGCTTGAGCAAGCTGATGTTGTAGGAGTCGCCGTCGCGGGCCCGGAAATCTTCGATCGGCCGAATGAGATTCAGCAGCCGCATCGCTTCGCGATAGTCGTTGCCCTTCAAAGCGCGAAACATGGCCAGCGTCAATCGCGGGCAAAGATTGCCGGCGCCGGTCGTGTAGCCCGTGGCGCCGGCCAGCATGAAGAACGGCGCCCAGCGTTCGGCCGTGCCGCAGTACACTCCCAGACGGCCCGCCTGTGGCACGAACTGGGCGAAGGCGTTCATGTCGTTCACCGCGTACTTGACGCCGATCAACTGGCCCGCGGCGCCGCATTCGGCCAGCAGCTTATCGCTGGGAATCGCCCCCTTTTTGTAGGCCAAGAGCGGCAGCGGCAATTCCTCGGCCAGCACGCGCAGATAATCGGCGAACCCGGCGTCGGATAAGTAAGGATGCACGGGCGGCATGACCAACAGGCAATCGGCGCCGGCATCCGCCGCCCCGCGGCCGATCGCCAAGGCATGATCGAGGCTCAAGCCGATCGGCGTCATCACCACGGCTTCCTTGCCCGTCGCCTGCCGCGTGACGCGGCTGCACTCCACGATCTCGGCGGCCGACATCGAATGGAATTCACCCGTGCCTGCCGCCGGGATGAACACGCGGATGCCTGCGGCGAACAGTTCCTTGGTCAATTCGCCCAGCACTTCGCTGCGCAGATGTTTCCCGTCGGCGGAGAAAGGCGTCAGCGGGATGAGTTGGACCGTGTCGAGGCGTTTGAGGTCGAGAGGCATGGAGGGAGTGAGGAGCAAGGAGTGAAGGAGTAAGGAGAAGGCCGAAAGGCATTTTAGCGAATTGGCGCCGAAAGTTCATCCTTCGGCGCCGCGTGGAAAGCGGGGTACGGTTGTGTTGCGGGCGTTTGCGAGATTTTTTGAGCCCGCCGCGCGGCCCGCTACAATATGCCCATGCACCGCCGATTTCAGTTCAGTTTGAAGACGTTGCTGGTCGCCACGATGGCGATTTGCCTCTTTTGCGGCTATCAGGTCAACCGCGCAAGGCGGCAGCGTGAGGCGGTCGCAAAAATCGAAAAATCAGGCGGACTCGCGCTCTACGGCTACGAATGGGACCAAGATCAAGATCGGTCCAAATCTGCCCCGCTCCTTGAACCTGGGCCGGCCTGGCTTCGGAATCTGCTCGGGATCGACTATCTCGATTCGGTCGTGGCGATTGAGGCCCAAGAGTGTGAAATGACGGATTCGGATTTCGTTTGGCTTCTCGATCGACTGCCAAACGTATCGTACCTAGAATTGCGGATGAATCCCATTGGGGACGCGAGCATGCCGAAGGTCGGAACGATGCGGAATTTGACGACGTTGCGGCTGGCTCGTACCGACATCACCGATTCAGGATTGCGGGATATCGGGCGAAACAAATCTCTACGCTCGCTCGACCTTTGCGGAGACCGCGTGACGGACACCGGCTTGCTCGCCCTGTCGGGGCTGACGGAATTGCGCAGCCTCTACATTGAAATGACCGACGTCACGGATAGCGGCGTCAGCGAGCTGAAAAAAGTCCTGCCGCGAGTCAAGAAGCGGCGATATTAGACGGTCGGCTCGCCATCCGAAACGCGATGATCGCCTGAAATCAGCAAAGCTGCGCGAGCAACTTTAGCGGTTGGAGTGCCGGTCTCGCCTTTGCTTGACGCCATTCGTCGAGATGCTGACAATCCAGGTTGGTCGCTCGTTCATTCGCCGCTTAGGAGAACAAGCCATGTCGAAACGAACATTGGTCGTCGCGCTGCTGGCGGTCGGAGCGGGTTGGGTTGCGATGACTTGGGCCGCCGAAGGCAGTGGAAAAACAGTTGCGGAGCTGCGCGAAGCAAGGCTTGCGCTGGCCAAACGCGGTTTTGATTTGTCACTGGAGGCTTACGGCAAACTCGAATACGACAGAACGACTTTGAGCGAAATCGCCGAATGGTCCAAGCGTGCGGTGGAAGTCGAGCGCCAAGGCGGCGACAAGGCGAAACTGCGACAAAGCCTCGAAGAGCACCGCGACCGGATGCAGCGACTGTTCGATATGGTCGTTGCCATGCAGAAGCACGGCATGCTGTCGGAGATCGACGCAATCCAAGCCGAATATCCGCTTCTCGAAGCCGAATGCTGGGTGGCCGAAGCAAAATCGGCGAGCAATTGATATAGGCATCTGATCAGGCTCATGCCCCGCCTCTCGCGGTGCGTCATCGCGGAACGGTTGCTTTCGGCCCGCGCGCGACTTGCATCTCGGCGGAATCGGCGAGGGATGGACTCTGAGCGACGCCACGATGGCCGCTCACCACTCACCGTCTGCCTTGACGCCTAAATCGGTCTCTAGCTGTTTGCGCTCGGCGCGGAGTTGCGATGCCCACTTCTCGTGCTTCTTGAAGTCCTCTCTGGAATCGAACATGGCGTCGCGGACCCTTGCCGCGACCCGCCTTTCCAGTCGCGCCGTTCGGTTCAAGTAGGCGATCTCCGCCCCGCGCTGGTCGGAGAACGGCACGGCGAATTCGGCATGGAGTAATCTGCTCGACGTCGCCCGGACATCTTCGAAGGCGCCCATTCCGACATTCCACTTTTCTTCCGCCGCCACCCAGTTATGCTGGGCCTCTCCTGCCCGCCGCCGCTCTCCGAACCAATGCGCTACGAATGCCGCGACCGCCATCCATGCCAGCAATGCAGAAAGGCTAAACTGAAGCCAACGGCGGCGAGTCGCCATGCGATTGACCTCACAGGCACATGAGCCAAGCGAGTATGCTGCAAGTCAGCCTAAGCCCAGTCGTGTTCCTGACTGGGCGCCGCCCACCGTACGGGTTCACGCCAACTCGCGGATCGGTTGCACGCCGTCGTCGACGAGGTACTGCGGCCGGCCGTGCAGGTCGAGGGCGGTCGTCGTGTTCACGTCGATGCCGAGATTGTGATAGAGCGTGGCGAAGATCTCTTGGAACGTGACGGGACGTACCTTCGCTTCGCCGCCGAGGCGGTCGGTGGCGCCAAGCACTTGCCCGGTGCGCATGCCGCCGCCGGCCAACATCGCGCAAGAGACCTGCGGCCAGTGGTCGCGGCCGGCCTGGTTGTTGATCCGCGGCGTGCGGCCGAACTCGCCCCACACGACGACCGAAACGTCGCGGTCCAAGCCGCGCTCGTGCAGGTCGGTCACCAAGGCCGAAAGGCCCTGGTCCAACAGCGGCATGTCTTGCCGCGCTTGGACGAAGTTCTTGCCGTCGGGCCCGTGCCAGTCCCAGCGGCTGTAATTCATCGAGACGACCCGTGCCCCGGCTTCAACCAGCCGCCGGGCGACGCAGAAGTTCTGCACCATCCGCGGGGCGCCGTCGCGCTGGAATTCCGGATCGTTCTTGCCGTAGCGCGCGAGAACCCGCGGATCTTCCTTCGACAAGTCGAGCGCGTCGCGCAGCGCCGACGAAGTCAGAATGCCGACGGCCTGCTGCAAGTAAACGTCCATGCCGGCCATCGTCCGCGAACTATCGGCCTCGCGGCGGAAATTGTCGAAAGCCTTGAGCAGGTTCTGGCGATCTTGCAGCCGTTCGAGCTTCAGATCGCGGAGCGTCATGTTGTCGGCGACGCTGCCGGCCTTGTCGCCCACCAGGCGAAACGGGGAATGCGCGGCGCCCAAAAAGCCGCCGTCGCGCGGGTTGCCCCAGCCGCTGGCGCCGGTCTTATACATTAGCGACAAATGGGCAGGCACTCCCGCATTCGCCGGGCCTTGCACCTTCGAGACCCAGGCGCCCATCGCGGGCCAGTCGCCCTGCGGCGGGTTGTTCGGCACGCGCCCCGTCATGCACTGGTAGCCATCGTGTCCGCCGAACGAGCCGACCACGGTGCGGACCGGCACGAACTTGTCCATCATCGCGGCGATCCGCGGAAACAGTTCGCAGATTTCAATGCCCGGCACGTTCGTCTTGATCGGATCGAACTCGCCGCGGATTTCCGCAGGGGCCTGCGACTTGATATCCCACATGTCTTGATGCGGGGGACCGCCCGGCAGGAAAACATTGATGATCGATTTGTGCCGGCTGCCGCTGGCTTTCGCCTCAGCGGCAAGCAACTGGGGCAGCGACAGCCCGCCCAGCGCCATGCCGCCGATCTTCAAAAAGTTGCGGCGGGAAAGCCCATCGCAGAACGAACCTTTGTCTCGTTGGCCTAGAATCGTCAACATAAGGTGCGATCTCCCTCGGTTCGGCTGGCTGGAGCAGCGGGCGCCGCTATGGCGGATATCGATCGTAGGCGGCTTTTATTGTATCAATATTAGTGGATGCGTCTATCCTATCGCACGGGAGGGCAGACCGGCAGCCCTCCCGTGAATGTGGAGACCGGCCCAATTGGCCCCCCTGCTGAATCGCCCACAGGCCGCCATGAACCGAATGCTTGAGAGAAAAGCCCTTCTACTGCTGGCGGCGGCCTCGATCGCCGCCAGTCTGGCAACTCCGACCGCTCGCGCGGCCGAGCCGGCACAGCAGGCGCCGAAGCGCGAATTCGCCGAGACGGTCCAGCCGTTCTTGCAAAAATACTGCCTCGATTGCCACGGCCAAGCGAAGCAAGAGGCCAGGCTCGATCTGAGCGGCTACGTTTCGCCGGCGGCGGTTGCGAAGCAACACCGCGTTTGGCAACTGGTGCTGGAAAGGCTTGCGGCCGAGGAAATGCCGCCGGAAGACGCGAAGCAGCCGGCGGCCGAGGAGCGAGCGGGAGTCGTCGCTTGGATCAAAGCGATGCGCGACGAAGAAGCGCGGCGCCATGCCGGCGATCCGGGGCCGGTGCTGGCCCGCCGGTTGAGCAATGCGGAATTCGACTATACGGTTCGCGATCTGACGGGCGTCGATCTTCGGCCGACGCGCGAGTTTCCGGTCGACCCGGCCAACGAGGCGGGGTTCGACAACTCGGGCGAGTCGCTGACCATGTCGCCGGCGCTGGCGAAAAAATATCTGGCCGCCGCCCGGTCGGTCGCCGACCATCTCGTCCTCAAGCCGCAAGGCTTCGTCTTCGCTCCGCACCCGGCGGTCACCGAAACCGATCGCGATAAATATTGCGTGCAGCGCATCATCGAGTTTTATCGACGCCATCCGATCGATTACGTCGATTACTTTCTGGCGGCCTGGCGGTTTCGAAATCGCGGCGCCTTCGGCAAGCCAGACGCTTCGCTCGCCGATTTCGCGACGGAAGCGGGCCTCAGTTCGAAGTATCTGGCGACGATCTGGTCGGCGCTTTCCGAAGGCGAACCTGTGCCGGGTCCGCTCGGCGCGTTGCAGACGGCGTGGCGGGAACTGCCGTCCGAAGCGGCGCGGCAGGACGAGGCTCGCCGCGCGTGCGAGCAGATGCGAGACCTCGTCGTTCGCGTCAGGAAAGAATATCCGCCGCGCGCGGAACCGCTGCGCGTGGAAGGCATTTCGCCGGGAAGCCAGCCGCTCGTTTTGTGGCGAAACCGCCGGCTTGCCGCGCAGCACGCGCATTATGCAGCGGGCGACGCCGTCACCGAGCCGTCGTTCCCGGCGCCCGAGGAAGCCGCGGACAAAGAGCGGTTCGAAGCGGCGCTCGAACGGTTCTGCAAGGTGTTTCCCGATGCGTTCGTCGTCTCGGACCGCGGGCCTTACTTCGATCCGAAAGGCGCCGGCCAGGGGCGATTGTTGACCGCCGGCTTTCACCTGATGCAAGGCTACTTCCGCGACGACCGGCCGCTGTACGATCTCGTGCTGAGCGAAGGGGAACAGCACGAACTCGATGCGCTGTGGCGGGAGTTGAACTTCATCACGTCGGTCCCCTCGCGGCAATACAAGGATTTCATCTTCTTCGAGCGGGCCGAGCCGCCGCGGTTCATCGGCGAAAGCGCCTTCGATTTCGCGCGCTCCGAGGACAAAGACGCAACCTCGGCCAAGAAGATGCAGCGATTGGCCGAGGCGTATTTGGCCAAAGCGCGGAAGCAAGCGGCAAGCGACGAGGCCCTCGAAGCCATCGAGACCTATTTCGCCGACATGGCGGCCCAGATTCGTTGGGTCGAAGGGGCTAGGTTGGCCGCCGAGCCGAGCCATCTGGAAGCGCTCGCGAAATTCGCCGAGCGGGCCTATCGCCGGCCGCTGGCCTCGGGGGAACGCGAGGAGTTGCTGGTTTTTTATCGCCGTTTGCGCGACCGCGAGGGGCTTGGGCACGAGGAGGCCCTACGCGACACGCTGGCCAGCGTGCTTCTGTCGCCCTACTTCTGTTATCGCTTCGATCTCGCCCAACCGGGCGACA
>DATNEC010000645.1:0-3268 GCA_035606815.1 Pirellulales bacterium | reverse complement strand
CCCAGCCGCCTCGGCTGAATTGGAACGTCAGCTTCCGCTCGCTGAACGGACCGTTCACGTACAACTACGTCTCGATCACTCACACCTACATGCTCAGCCCAAAGTGGATGTACACGGCGGGCACTTCGTTTGCGCTCGGCCAGCAGAACATCGGCCAGAACATCTCGATCACTCGCATCGGCGAATCGTTCGCCACGAACGTGGCCTTCTACGTCGACAACACCAAGAACAACTACGGTTTCAATTTCATGGTCACGCCGCGGTTCCTCGGGCCCCAGATGCTGCGGCGCGTCGGCGCCGGGTCGGTCCCGATGGCCGGCCTGACCGGGCTGGAATAAGGCGATCTTTCTCGAAGATTGCCAAATCGAATCGAAGATGGCCAGCGAAAGTTGGCCGTCTTCGCAGTCTCGCATCGGCCAATGTTAATGTCTCAGGGCATGCTCGAACCGGCGAAGCAAGCCGCCCCCCGCCGATCTTTCCCGAAGATTGCCAAATCGCATCGAAGATGGCGCGCGAAAGTTGGCCGTCTTCGCAGTCTCGCATCGGCCGATGTTGCTGGCTCTGAGCATGTTCGAACCGGCGAAGCAAGCCGCCCCCCGCCGATCTTTTCCGAAGATTGCCAAATCGAATCGAAGATGACGCGATAAAGTTGGCCTCCAGTGGCGTGCGCCCGCGTTGTTTTGCACCGGCCCCCCGTTGCCCTGTCGCCCCTAACGGGGCTGGACGGCTGGCATCGAATCGAACTCCAGCGGCTCGCGCCCCTGGCTATAATCTTACGTCCCTACGGGACTGGAACGAGCGAATTCGCGCCGATCGATCGCAGCCAGACTCAGCCGCGTAGCGGCGAAAGATCGTAGCCAGGGGCGCAAGCCCCTGGAGGCTGACGACGAGAATAAACCGCAGCCCCGTCAGGGGCGGCAGAAGGGCGCAACATACCGCCGATCTTTCCCGAAGACGGCCACATCGAATCGAAGATAGCGCGCAACAAGTGGCCGTCTTCGCTGTTTCGCGGGTCGGCTATTGGCCTCACTTCGCATGATTCTGCCTGGTGGAACAAGCCATCCCCCCGCCGATCTTTCCCGAAGACGGCCACATCGAATCGAAGATAGCGCGCGAAAAGTGGCCGTCTTCGCGATCTCGCCGAGGCCAAGCCAGGCGCCTCCGCAGGAGACGCATCTCGATGATACCCTGATTCTGGCTTGGGGTGTGCGGCCGAAGTTACGAGGCGCCGCCCGCTTCGGCCTGCCGGCGGTGCAACTCGGCGTGCTCCTCTTCTTCCGAGGGGCGGTTGTCGAACCCGCGAGAGGCCGAAAGCTCGATGCGGTCGACGAATTTCACGTTCGCGCACTCGTCGATTTCCTGCGTGTGGCAGGCGGCGAAGTCGGGGATGAAAAACCGCACCGGGCCGCCCGCCGAAACCGGCAGCGGCGAGCGATCGAGCCGATAGATCAAGACGGCCCGCTCGCGAACGGCGGCCAGCGGAATGCTGGCGTGAAAATCGTCGCTCGTCGAATGCAGCGTGATGTATTGGGCCGCCGGCTTGACGCCGGCCAGTTGCAGCAGCCCCTCAAGCCGCACGGCGTCGCCGCGGCGCTTGGGGTCCAAGCGGCTGACGTCGGAAAGCTGATGACGGGCGTCGATCGCCGCCAAATCGTCGAACGACAGCGAGAGCTTTCGCCGCACGTCGCCGTCGATCGTCAAGAAGGGCGATTGGCTCATGGCATAGACCCCGATCGACCGCCGCACGCTTGCGCGGCGGACGCGACTGCGATTAGCCCTTGCGATGTCGAATTTTCGCGCGCATGCGGCGCTTTTTTCGGCCGATTTTCCTTCGCCCCTTGCCGGTCTTTTTCGTTCCCACGCAGTTCTCCGTGATGATAAGTTGATTCGCTTCCGGACGCCGCTCGGCGCCATCGCGCCCTCATTGCGCGAGGCCGATCAAATCGGGAACCAGACAGGATACCAAACCCACCCCCCGGAAGGCAAGATCCGCTAGGCGGGCGTTCGTTGCCCCTCGCCCGCCGCCAGCAGCTTGGCCAGCGTTTGCGCCAGGTTCTCCAGCGCGCCGCGGTCGGGCAGCGTGACCGTGAGCCGCGGCTTGCCCGCGCCGTCTTCTTCGACGCAGGCGGCCAGCCCGGTGCGCAGATGGGCGACCAGCGACTCGGAGGGGGCGGCTGAGCCGTTTTGGGCGACCAACTCGCCGAGGAACTTGAACGCGGCGCCCAGCAGCTCGCCGCCCGCCGCCGCCACGCGCTCGCGGTGCGCCTCGCCGTGCGTCCGCGTGCTTTCGGCGGCGGCTTGCCTCACCGATTCGTCGATCGGCGCGTCGGGCTTCGCTCCCAGCAGCACCTCCAAGCGGCCCTTCAACTCTTCCATGCCGCTCGCCAAGTCGACCCGCTCGACTTCCGATTCGACGTCGAGCGCCGCCAGCGCCAGATCCTTCTTGGCCGCGATCGTGGCCAGCAGGTTTTCTTCGATCGTCTCCTCGGTCACCAGCACGAAGACCTGCACCTCCTGCTTCTGCCCCATGCGGTGCGCCCGCGCGATGCGCTGCTCGAGCACCGCCGGGTTCCAAGGCAGATCGACGTTGATCACCGTGTTGGCCGCCTGCAGGTTCAATCCGACCGAGCCGGCGTTCGTCGTCACGAACAGCTTGCACTCGGGGTCGGTCTGGAACTTGTGGACCAGCGCCTGCCGGTCCTTCTGCGGCACGCCGCCGTCGAGACGGACGAAGTCGAGCTGGCGCTTCTTGAGCTGCGCCGCGATCAGGTCGAGCATCGTGGTCCATTCGGAAAACAGCACCACTTTGCGGCGCGGCTCCTCGAACAGCCGCTCGAACAACTCGTCGAGATAGGCCAGCTTGGTCGAATAGCCGGGCTTTTGCTTGTCGACCAGGTAGGTGCCGTCGGCCGCCATGCGGCACATCAACAGCCCCTTTTGCAGCCGCAGCAGATCCATTTCGCTGATGAACTTCTTGCGCGTGATCGTGGCCACCACCTGCATGTGGGTCGCGTGCAGCGCGCGCTGCTCGTCGGTCGGCGCGATGCGGACGATTTCGACCGTTCGCGGAGGCAAGTCGATGCGCACGCTTTCGCGCGTGCGCCGCAGCAACACCGGTTTGAGCGTTTCTCGCAGCTCCCCCAGGTTCTTATAGCCCAGCACCTTGCCCTTTTCGTCGACCATGCGGTGCTTATTGAAGAAGCGGAAGCCGGGGCCTAGCCGGCGGTCGTCGATGAATTGCACGACCGAATACAATTCGTCGAGCCGG
>DATNEC010000642.1:0-4168 GCA_035606815.1 Pirellulales bacterium | reverse complement strand
TGCTGGCCGCATGGCCGCACGCCGGCCTCGACCAAAGCCCGCCAGATTGCGTCGGCGTCGGCACGGTCGCAAATCACCAGAAATCCGCCCGGCTGCGTCAGATCGATGCTAGCGACCAACGCCGCACGGCCCGCCAGCTTCAACTCCACGTTCGCGAGCCTTTCCACGGGCAGCGGCGCATCGGCAACCTTGTTCAGGAGGCCCGCCGCCTGCGGCCCGGCGACAAGCAGTTCGGCGGTCGCCTCGCCGCGGCCGGCAAGCTCCACCTTTTCGCGAATCAGGTAGCGATCGAGATGGGCAAGCAAGCGCTCTTCCTGCCCCGGCACGGTTTCCAAAAGCAGTGAGTCGGGCCGGCAATGGACGAAGACGTGGAACAACAGATGGCCGCGGGCATCGGCCAAAAACGCCTCGCAGCCGGCGCCGGGCGGCAATTTGCGAATTTCGTTCGTGCAGAGATTGTGCAGGAATGCGGCCCGATCGTCGCCGCGCAGTTCGACGCGGGTTCGAGCGCTCAGATCGACCAGACCGGCCGCGGCCGTCAGGGCCGAATATTCGCCCGCCGTATCGCCGAAGTGCAACACATCCGGCCCGAACGCCGTTTCGCCCACGACGGCCCCCGCGGCTTGCAGAGCCTCATTCAACGCTCGGTCGTTCGACATCGTGCAGTTCTTTAGCGAAGCCCGCTCCGACGGACAAAGGGGTCCAGCCAGAGGCCGTGAACGCGGGCGGATCGGGGCGGTCCGCCCGTTCATTTTACTCTTTACCCTCCGTCGCCGCGTGGGATCGATCCTTTTCTGTCGTTGACTCGCGCCGCGCTTTGAGAGATACTTCGGTCTAGGGGAGCGGCTGCGCGCCCCAGGCGGCATTCGTTCTTTTAAGTCCTTGTTTTCGAATGACTTGGGTTCACTATGGCCGTCGCCGACGAACGCGACCTTCAGGCCTATTGCCTTGAACTTGGGCGGCGGGCGAAGGCCGCGGCGGCTGAATTGGCCGTCGCTTCCGGCGCTCGGAAACAGGACTTTCTGCGAGGCGCGGCGCGCCTAATTCGCGATCGGACGAAGGCCCTTCTGGAAGCCAATGCCTTGGACCTGACGGCGGCGCCCGGGTTCGGCCTCTCCGAGGCGCAAATCGATCGGCTGCGGCTCTCGGCCAAAGGAATCGGCGCGATGGCGGCCGGACTGGAAGAGGTCGCCGCGCTGCCGGAGCCAATCGGCGAGGTCATCGAGTCGTCGATTCGTCCCAACGGCCTGGAGTTGACCAAGATTCGCGTGCCCCTGGGCGTGGTGTTCTTCATCTACGAATCTCGCCCGAACGTGACGGCCGACGCGGCGGCCATCTGCATCAAAAGCGGCAATGCGGTGATTCTGCGCGGCGGCAAAGAGGCGGCGCACTCGAACCAGGCCATCGCCGATTTGCTCGTCGAGGCAGGCGACGCGGCCGGATTGCCGCCGGACGCGGTCCAACTGGTACACACGGCCGATCGCGCAGCGGTGGGCCACTTGCTCTCGCTCGACGAGTACATCACGGTCGTCATTCCGCGAGGCGGCGAAGGGCTGATTCGCCGCGTCGCCGCCGAAGCGAAGATGCCCGTCATCAAGCACTTCGCCGGCAATTGCCATGTCTACGTCGACGCCTCGGCCGACTTGGAGATGGCCGAGCGAATCACGATCAATTCGAAATGCCAGCGGATGGGCGTCTGCAATGCGGCCGAGTCGCTCGTCGTCCATGCCAAGATCGCGTCCGCGTTTCTGCCGCGGATCGGCCAGGCGCTCGCCGATCGCGGCGTCGAGCTGCGCGCGGACGAGGCCGCTTGCAAGTTTCTGCCCGCGGCCCGCGAGGCCGCCGAAGCCGATTTCGCGACCGAGTACCTGGGGCCGGTGATCTCGGTCAAAGTCGTCGAATCGCTCGACGAGGCGGTCCGGCACATCAATCGTTACGGCTCTCAGCACACCGAGGCGATCGTCACGCGCGATCTCGCCGCGGCGCGCGAGTTCGCGGCGCGCGTCGACAGTTCGGCCGTGATCGTGAACGCGAGCACGCGGTTCAACGACGGCGGCCAATTCGGCCTGGGGGCCGAGATCGGCATCAGCACCGACAAGCTGCATGCCCGCGGCCCCTGCGGCGTCAAGGAACTGACGAGTTACAAGTACGTGGTCTACGGAACGGGCCAAACTCGCGAATAGGCGATAAGCTGCATTGCAAGGAAGCGTCGATGCCAGGAGATGTTCTTAGTCAAGCCGAAGTCGAGAGCCTGCTCAACGCGGTCGACGCCAACGCCAAGTCGACCCACACGGCGGCGCGAACCGCCGCGGCGCCCGCGCCGGCCGCCGCGCCCGCGGTCCCCCGCTCTCGCGACAAGGTGACGCCCTACGATTTCAAGCGCCCCGAGCGCGTCGGCAAAGACCAGATGCGCGCTTTGCAGACCCTGCACGAGGGCTTTGGGCGCAACTTCGGCGCGGCGCTGTCGGCGCTGCTGCGGTCGATCGTCGAGATGAAGCTGACCAGCGTCGATCAGTTGACGTACAGCGAGTTCGTGTTCAGCCTCGAAAACCCGACGTGCTTCAATTTGCTCAAGGCCGATCCGCTGGAAGGCAATTTGATCCTCGACATCAACCCGTCGATCCTTTACCCGATCATCGATCGGCTGCTGGGCGGCGGTCGCGAGACCAGTTCGCTGGCGCGCCGGCCGCTGACGGAAATCGAATTGCGGCTGGTGCGGCGGATCACCGATTTGTTTCTCGAAGAGCTGCACCGCGCTTGGGAAAACGTGCTGGAACTGGACCTGGCCGTGGTCCGCGTCGAGAGCAATCCGCAGCTCGTGCAGATCGTGCCGCCGAACGAGGTCGTGGTGCTGATCAGCTTCGAGCTGACGGTGGGCGACGTTCGCGGCATGATGAATCTCTGCGTGCCGTTCAACTCGATCGAGCGGATCAGCGGCAAGCTCTCGTCGAACAGTTGGGTCACCTACGGGCGCCGGCAGGCCACTCCCGAAAGCATCCGGCAAATCAGCGGCAACTTGCAAGGCTCGTTGTTGGCGATGGTCGTGCGGCTGGCCGAAACGCGAATTTCGACGAAGGAGTTGATGGGCCTGCGCGTGGGCGACATCATCACGACCGAGAAAGACGTCCGCAGCCCTTTGGTCGTCGAGTTGGAAGGCGTCTCGAAATTCACCGCCCGCCCCGGCGGCTTCAAAGGCCAGAAGGCGATCCGCATCGAGGAGCCGATACGGCCCGAGTAGGCGGCGCTGGGGCGACCTACACTCGGCAAGCACGCCGAGGGGAGTGGGCGGCACAGGACTCGAACCTGTGACTTCTACCGTGTGAGGATAGCCAAACCGACGAAATCCCCGCTCTTTGCTGCATTTGTGACCTCTGCATTTTCCACACTTTTCGTGCGATTGCAACAATTCTGTGCCGGATTCCGTGCCGTGCGATCGTCGATTTCCACAGACGAATTCTTCTGCACAAGGCGGACTGAAGAAAACGACCATCGTGTCCTCTAAAGCCGGCGAAGCGCGGGCAGGCTGGCGGCGACAATTGAATTTCTAATTATCGACATCATTTATTGTTTAGCCGTCCACGAAGGCCTTCATCCGTCGTGAAATGCGTTGAATATCCTTTGCGGCGCTCGCGGCAGTCTTCGCCATCGTCTTCAACCCTCGCTCGGCTTCAGAGAGCTTGGCCCGGATCCGCCGGACGCGGTCTCCATCTCGATGGTCGATTAGTTCGTCAAGTACAAGATGACCGGCGTTCGTCCAAATCTCATCAAATCGCCGGTTCCATTGCCTCGTTTCCGAGAGCAGTTGCTGCAGGATGCCTTCGGGGTCGGCCGGCCGCTTCATCTTCCGGCCGCCCCCGCTGCGTTTCTCACCATTGGTTTCCGCCACCGCGACCGCCAGTTCCTGCTGCGTCCAGCCTTTTTCAGAAGCCTCTCCTTCCAGCCGCTTCCTCTTGCTGGGGTTGCCGATGCGCAGAAAGTGAATGATGTGCCCCCAGTTCAACGGCAGGCCGTCCGAATTGCGGAGCTCGCAGAGCTCCTCAAGATCAGCCTCGCTGTACTTCTCGGCGAAAAGCTTGGCTTTCCGGAGGGTATCGGGAACCTTGCGTTTTCGATTCGCAAAATCAGTCAAGGGGCGACCGGGATTCTTTTTCGCGTATGCGATTGCCTC
>DATNEC010000613.1:0-5573 GCA_035606815.1 Pirellulales bacterium | reverse complement strand
CCATTCGAGCCCGGCGAGTGCTCGACGCGCCCGGCGCTTGGCGACAGGTCCAAGAACTGGCGGAGCGATTGCTGCGGCAAGAGACCGTCACACTGTTGCCGCAACCCAAGGCGCCGGCACCTGAGTCGCTGCATCTCCGATTGCAAAAACGCCGTTGAGAGCGGGTGTCACTGACACCCGCAAGGCAAGATTTAGCCTGCTTTTCCCCGCTAAACCAAGCTTTCAGCATCAACAACCGCAGAAGTGAGAAAACCCCTATTTCTGCGGTACTATTTGCCCTTTTCGTGGTATGCCTGTAGCAAATCAGAAAAGGTGGAACTGCTCTGGGGCGAATTGAAACCTTTCGGCTAAAATCGCGGTATAGAGAATTGGGCCGATTCAAAGCCTTTTGCCCCGGTCAGGAGCTTTCCATGTCTGCCGCCGTCGCCAAGTCTTTTCGCCTCTCGCTGACGCTTGTCGCCGCGGCATCGTTTGCCTTGGCGACCCTTTCCGTTCGGGCCGAGACGGTCACAGTCGCGCGCAGCGGCAAGGGCCTGTTGGAAGAGATCGACGGCTACCGGGTGCTGCACATCCAGGGCACGCCCTACGAAATGGGCCATCAGCACGGGGTGCTGCTCAAGGAGCACATTCGCGAAGGCATGCGCTACCTGTTCGAGGTCAAGGCCAAGGACGTCAAACTGGAGCTGTTCGGTCTGAAGCTGGACCCGAAGCAGTTGATCTCGATGATCGTCGACATTCAACGGCCGCACATTCCCGAGCGGTTCATCGAAGAAATGCAGGGCATCGCGGCGGGCGCCGAGTGCGACGTCGAAGACGTGATCGTGGCCAATTTCATCCCCGAGCTGTTTCATTGCAGCGGCTTCGCCTTGATGAACGGCGCAACCAAAGACGGCACGCTCTACCACGGCCGCATTCTCGACTATTCGACCGATTGGAAGCTGCAAGAGCACGCGGTGTTGATCGTCGCCCAGCCCGAGGGGCGAATCCCGTTCGCCAACGTGACCTACGCCGGCTTTGTCGGCTCGGTGACGGGCATGAACGCCGAGCATGTTTCGGTGGGCGAGATGGGGGGCCGCGGGTTGGGACACTGGGACGGCACGCCGATGGCCTTCCTGGTGCGGCGCGTGCTGGAAGAAGCCGGCACGCTCGACGAGGCGGTCGGCATCTTTCGCGACAGCAAGCGGACCTGCGAATATTACTATGTCGTGGCCGACGGCGACGACAACCAGGCCGTCGGCCTGGCGGCGCATTGGAACGAGTTCCAAATCGTCAAGCCGGGCGAGGCCCATCCGCGGTTGCCCGAGCCGAGCGACGACACGGTGTTGCTCTCGGCCGGCGATCGCTACAAGGAATTGGCCCGCCGCGTGCGCGAACAGCGCGGCACATTCGACGCCGAAAGCGCCCGCCATTTGATGGACTGCCCGGTGGCGATGAAGTCGAACTTGCACAGCGTACTGTTCGAACCCCGTTCGACGAAGCTTTGGATCGCCAACGCCTCGGCGGACGGCCAACCCGCCGCCACGCAGAAATATTATCAATTCCAGCTTAGCGAACTGCTAGGCCGCGACTAAAAGCCTATCCGAGAACTCCCTCTGGGAGAGGGCAGGGGTGAGGGCGTGCCGGTAACGCGATTCCCCCTCACCCTAACCCCCTCCCAAAGGGAGAGGGGATTTCCTTCCGCCTGTCGGTCGGTTATCGAATAGGCTCTAAAAGAGAGCCGCCAACAAGGCACGGTTTCTCGAGTCGTCGAGGTTCGCTATTTCCCCGTCTTCTTGCTGACGCAGTACAGAAAGGCGTTCGAGCGAATGAATAGCTCGCCGTCGACGATGGCGGGAGTGGCGCTGTAATTGCCGGCGTCGGAGGCAAAGCGGTTGACGGCCAATTGCTCGAAGCTATCGGAAAGCTTGAGCACGACCGTTTCGCCCGAGCGCATCACGTAATACAGTTTTCCGTCGGCGATGACCGGCGACGAATAATCTTGGCCGCCGAGCATCCCGCCGAATCCCCCGAATCCTCCGCGCCCTCCGCCGCGCGGCCCTTCATTCGCGCCGGCATCCTCGGCGCCGCCGGAGCGCTTGATTCGGGCCTGGTAAATCTGCTTTCCGGTCGTGGCGTCGAGGCAATTGGCGATTCCGCCGCCGATCGAATAGAGCCGGCCGTCGTGATACGCGGGAGTGCCGATGCGGCCTCGATCGCGCCCCGACCAGACGACGTGCGTCTTGGCGACGTTTCCTTCGCCGCCCGCGCGGATCGCGATCGAGCCTCCGTTGCGGCCTTCGATCGAGTAGACGATACCGTCGTGCGCGATGACGCTGGAACACGCCGAATCGGCCTCGTTCGATTCGCAATACCAAAGCAGCTTGCCCGTATCGGGATTGAAGCCCCAGATTTCGAAGGGCACGCTCAAGACGAGTTCTTGCCGGCCGTCGGGCAGATCGACGAGCACCGGCGTTCCCCAGGTGGAGCCGAAGCCTTCGGCTTCTTTCCGCCAGACGACGGCGCCCGTCTGCTTGTCGAGCGCGACGAGACTGTGGCTCTCGACGGTGGCGGGAACGATCACCAGATTCTTGTAGAGAATCGGGCTCGACGCCGAGCCCCAGCCGCGCCAATCGTTGTCCGTGCCGACGCTCGTCTGCCAAAGCTGACCGCCGTCCATGTCGAAGGCCAAAACGCCCGTCTTGCCGAAGAACACGAACACGCGTTCGCCATCCGACGCCGGAGTGTGCGAGGCATATCCGTTCTCGGCGAACATGCCGCGGAAGGGCTCCTCGGGCAGCACCGGATCGACGGCCTTCGACCAAAGCGGCTTGCCGCTTTGGCGATCCAAGCAGAGCAAATGCCGCTTGAGATCCTCTTGCGATCCTGGCTGCTTGGCGTCGGCCGCATAACCGCTCCAGCAGGTTACGAAGATGCGGTCGCCGACGATGATCGGGCTCGACAAGCCGGGGCCGGGCAGCGCGACCTTCCATTTCAGGTTCTTGGTCTCGCTCCACTCGACCGGGGTCGGAGTCGGATCGGGACTTTCGCCGAGACCATTTGGCCCGCGAAAACGCGACCAATCTCCCGACCACGAGGCCGTGGCGCCGACCAACAGCAGCAAAGCCGCGGCCAGCACGGACCGCCCGACGATCGCCTTACGCATTTCGGTTCTCCATTTCAATTAAGCAGACTGGCGCTTTGACACAGCTTCACGTTCCCTTGCGTGATTTATATTTCCGCCGATTTATTTATATCGCCGCGCGATTTTTCATTTCCGCGGCCTCTCTGTTGCGGCGTTTGCCGAGAATTCCAGGCTTTCGCCGCAGGGCGCTCCGCGGCGGCGCATAAAAAAGGGGGCTTTCAGAGCTTATCATGGGGCGGTCGCGTGCCATTTTCTGGGCTGAATTATAAAAGCCGCCGCCGCGATGGCCGCGGCGAAACAACGTAATTGCCGCACGGGAGCACGATTCGCTGCATTCGACGATTTATGTCTCGGACGAGGCGTACAAATCATGATTTTCGCCCGTTCCAGCCCCTGGCTGCGCAAGCGCTCGACGTTACCGCGCGGCCGGCTTGAGCGACAAGCCAAGCCGCGCCATCATTTCGAGTTGCAAACGGGGTTTCGCGCTCACTCGGGACGCTGGGGGCGGCGCGGCTCGCCGTCGCGTGGGCGAGGAGGCGCTCCCGGACGTCCGCCGCCGAAGCCGCGGCCGAATTGCTCGCCCATTTTCACGAGTTCTTCCTTGCTCAGCTTTCCGTCCTTGTCGGCATCGAATTCCAAAGCCCGGTTGGCAAAATCTTCCGGATTGGGGGGACCGAAGCCGCCTCGGCCGCCGCCGGGACCGCGACCTTCTCGATCGGCGGGCGCTCCCGCCTCTGCCGGCCGCCCGCCCTCTCGAGCGGCGGCGCCGCCTTCGGCGTCGGGCCTGCGGCCTTCTCGCGGGGCGTCTCGCCCCTCTGCATCCGGGCGGGCTTCGCCGCGAGGCCGGCCGAAGTTGCCGAAGTTGGGTCGCAATTCTTCGGCGCTGACTTTGCCATTTTTGTCCTTGTCGAGCGACTTCAGCGCGACGGCCGCATTTTCGATTTCTTTGTCGGACAGTTCGCCATCGCCATCGGCGTCGAGCGCCTGCATGATCGGGAGTTGAAAGCGGCCGCCGCCAGGACCGCCAAGGCGCCCTCCTTCACGCGGGCCTCCTTCACGCGGCCCGCGCTCGGCCTCGGGGGCGCCGCGGTCGCCTTCGGGACGTTGGGCTTGGAGAGCGGAACTGGCGACAGCCGCCAAGGCGGCCACGGCGAAGGCGATGATGGTTCGACGCATGAACGAGATCCTCCAGAAGTGAAAAAGCGGGCCATGATTCGGGATGGGGGCGCGGAACTGCCGCGATGGACGAAGACCCTATTACCTCCCAAAGTGGGTGCTGGCGGCGGAAAGTTACATCCCAGGTGGGGCGAACTGCGCCGGGCATCAGGCCGCTGCTTCGCCATAAAGTCCGGCATGGAAGCGATTTCGGCGCTTTTGGCCCGCCTGTAACCGCGAGTGTCTTCCACCCCACTCTCATTCGGGGGATTCCACACGTCTTCACGGAATCGCTTTTTCGACCGAACTGCAAGAGCGAAGGGACGTTCCGCGAATGATCCGATTCACGAAGGCGCGAGGGACCGCTCTGGGAGTGACTGTCGGACTATGCATGCTCGCCCCAACGGCGGCCCTGGGGCAGCCGGGGCGGGGCGGTGGAATGAGGATGCGCTTCACCCCGGAGCAAATGCAGCAGTTTCAAGAGCGAATGCGCGGGATGCAGCCCTCGACCACGCCCGAGAAAAAAGAAGAGGGCAAGCCGGCCGAGGAAAAACCCGCTGGCCCCGAAGCGGCGAAAGCCGACGACGGCGCTTGGCATCCGGAACCCGTCAAACGCACCCCCTGGCCTCGCTGGCCGGCCAATCCGGTCGAGTTCAATGCGAAACCGGGCGAAGACGGCACGCTTTCGTTTCGCTTCCGGAGCCAGCCTTGGACCGCCGTGCTGGAATGGCTGGCCGATCTGTCGGAAATGAGCCTGCAATGGGAAGAGACGCCCGCGGGGTATCTGGATTTGGCGCCGCGCGGTCGCTACACGGTGGCCGCGACGCGAGACCTGATTACCTCGGTGCTGCTCAGCAAGGGGTACGCCCTGCTGCGCAACGGCGACGTGCTGATCGTCGCCAATGCGAAGAAGCTCGACCCCGATCTGGTTCCCCGAGTTTCGCTGGCGGAACTTGACGAGCGCGGCGACCACGAGTTGGTCAGGGTCTTGTTCGACCTGGAATGGCTGGTCGCCGAGACGATCGCCGAAGAATTCAAGCCGCTGCTCGCGCCCTACGGCCAGGTCACCGCGCTCAAGACCGCTAACCGGCTCGACGTGCTTGGCGTCGCCGCCAATCTGCGACGAATGCGCGAGTTGCTGCATGAAGAGCAATCGGAATCGGGCCAGCAGCGGCTCGTGCGCGAGTTCCGCCTGCGACACACGCGGGCGGACGACGTGATCGAGAAGCTGCAAACCTTGCTGGGGGTCGATTCCCAGAGCGATCCGGCGCAGGCGATGATGGCCCAAATGATGGCC
>DATNEC010000610.1:0-3017 GCA_035606815.1 Pirellulales bacterium | reverse complement strand
ACCGGCACCTGGCGGAAATCTCGCGCCTGCCGGCCGACGACGATCTCGGGCTGGGCTATCCCTTGTACGACGTCACATCGAGCAGCTTGCACACGCCCAGCGGAAACACGACCAAAGCGGGAACGCGATTCGCCAACGAGATCAATGCGTATCGCGTCGGGCTGACTTATTTCGATACGAATTTCGGCTGCGTCGAGATCGACTGGAGCCAGCCCAATCCGCTCATTCGACTGCAAGTCCGCGACGAGCGAGGCGACGTCGTGCTGCAACAGCGAATTGCGCTCGGCGAATTGCAGCCGGCCGGCGCCGCGCCGCGGTGGTGGAAGGGCAATCTGCACACGCACACCTTTTGGAGCGACGGCAACGATTTTCCGGAAATGTCGGCCGACTGGTATCGCGCGCACGGCTACCATTTTTTGGCGCTGTCGGACCACAACGTCCTGGCGCAGGGCATGCGCTGGATGAAACAGGCCGATCTCGTCCAGCGCGGCGGGGCCGACGTGATCGAAAAATACCGCCGCCGCTTCGGCCAGGGCTGGGTGCAAACTCGTGGTACGGCCGACGCGCTCGAAGTGCGATTGAAGCCGCTCGACGAATTCCGCGCGTTGGTCGAAGAGCGGGGGCGATTCTTGATGATTCCGGCCGAGGAAATCAGCGATCGCGCCGAGGGCGTGCCGGTCCACATCAATGCTTCCAATGTCCAAGAGGCCGTGCGGCCCGTGGGCGGCTCGACCGTGCGCGAGACGATCGAAAACAATCTGCGCGCGGTGCATGAACAGGCCGAGCGCGCCGGCCGCGAGATTCTGGCCCATCTCAACCATCCCAACTTCGGCTGGGCGGTCACGGCCGAAGACCTGGCCCACGTCGTCATCGAGCGGCACTTCGAGGTGTACAACGGCCACCCCGTCGTGAATCAACTGGGCGACGAGCACCGGCCGTCGGTCGAGCGGATGTGGGACATCGCCAACACGATCCGCCTGGTCGATCTGAAAGCGCCGCCGCTGTTCGGCATCGCCACCGACGATACGCACGACTACCATGGCAAGGCGGGCGGCGCGCATCCCGGCCGCGGCTGGGTCATGGTCCGCTCGACGCATCTGACGCCGGAATATCTCGTTCGCGCCATCAAGGCCGGCGACTGTTACGCTTCGAGCGGCGTCGTCTTGGGCGACGTCCGTTACGATGCCGCGCGGCGCTCGCTGGAACTCGAAATCGAACCGGACGGCGACGCGACCTTTATCACCCAGTTTGTCGGCACGTTGCGGGCGGCGGACACGTCGAGCGAGGCGGTCGCCGATCCTTCCGGCAAACCGCCCGTCAACAAGCTCGGCAAGCCGCTGCGCGTCAGCCGAAAATATTCCGACGAGATCGGCAAGGTCTTGAAAACGGTCGAGGGCCTCTCGCCGAGGTATGAGTTGACGGGCGACGAGCTGTATGTGCGGGCGGTCGTCACATCCAGCGAGCCGCCTCAAGATCCTTCGTTCAAGGAACAGCGGAAGCAGGCTTGGACGCAACCCGTCGGCTGGGAGAATCTCGGAGAATCACCACCGGCCGCTGGAAAGTAGCGGCGGCGTCTCGCCGCTGATCTGGCGAGGCGGCAAGATGCCGCGTCTATTATCGGCGCCTCACGCGGCCTCTTGTTGCGAGTCGCGCCCCTCGGGCGGCGCATGCCCTGCGGCGATCTTGATTGATTCCGTCGGCCGAGCAGGCAAGGGCCCCGCGTCTCGGCAATATTTTCGCAACTTCGGCAATTCGCGAAAGGCCCGCGCAATCACCTTCAGGTTCGAACCTGTGGCGACTCCGGCGCTGCGCGGGTAATGATTCACGGGCGTTTCAATATACCGCAGCCCGGCGCGGACGCATTGCGTCATGATCTCGGCATTGATGCATGCCCCCGTGGCGGTCAATTGCAGACGATCGACGACGTCGCGGCGGAACAGCTTGAAGGCACAATCGAGATCGCGGACCTTGACGCCCAGCACGAATTGGACCAGCCTGCCCCAGGCCCAGGCGTTCAACCGGCGCCGGCCGGCTTCGGCCCGCCGCCAACGATAGCCGATCGCGAAATCGTTGCCTCTCAAGCGTCCCAGCAGACTGGCGGCATCGAGCAAATCGAATTGGCCGTCGCTGTCGGCGAACATCACGAGATCGCCCTGGGCCGCGCGCAAGCCGCTGGTCACCGCGGCGCCATAACCGCCATTGCGCTCGTGCGAGATCAGCCGCACGCGACGGTCGCGCTCGGCCAGCTCGCGCACTCGGGCCGCCGTTTGATCGCGCGAACCATCATCGACGACGACGATTTCGCACCGCTCGACGAACTTCGGCAAGATCGCGAGCGCCGCCAAGACCGTATCGGCGATGCCCTCCTGCTCATTGTAGGCCGGCAGGCACAGCGAAAGGCACACCGGGCAGGGCAGCCGCACGTTCAACTCTTGCCACACGGCCGTCGCCATCCAGTGGGCTTGCGATTCGAGGACGGCCGACAACTGGGGGCGCGTCAAAAGCTTGCGACGCAGCAAGATCTGTCCCAGGCGGCCGCCGCCGGATTTTTGCTCGGCCAGACAGGCTTCGATCGTCGCGGCGTGGGCGAAGCCGAGCCGCTCGACCAAGGCGCCGAATTTCGGGCGGTCCGACCCGAACGGTCGGGGGTCCGAAGCCAGGCTGAATCGCATCAAGGAACCCTTTCCGAATGGTTCAAGGTGCGCGTCAAGCGATGAGGCCGCCCCAGCAGCAGCACCTGGTTCGAGCGCAAGAACCAACGCTGGCGATCGAGCACGCAAACGTCGGCCGGCAACTGGGCGGCGAACCGTTCGTACCGCTCGCCCGTGGTGAATAAAAACGCGTTTTGTTCGTGTTCGCGAAAGAAGCGGCAGACCTGCTCGTCTTCCACGAGTTGGCGAATGGGCTCGCGCGCGTAGAAGACCAGACTTGGACGATAGTAACCGCAGGCGCGAATCGCGGGCGTCTCGCCGGTTGCATGCCGATGAACGAGCTCCGCGAACCGCGCGCTCGTTTGA
>DATNEC010000605.1:0-4058 GCA_035606815.1 Pirellulales bacterium | reverse complement strand
CCGTGGTAGGCGAGATTGTGGATGGTGAACAGCGAGGCGATCCGTTCGTAACCCGGTACGAGCCGATATTCGGTCTTCAGATAGGCTGGCAGCAGCCCGGTCTGCCAGTCGTTGGCGTGCAGCACGTCGACGTTCAGCCCGAGCAGGCGGACCGCTTCGAGCACCGCCCGGCAGAAGAACACGAACCGCTCGCAATTGTCGACGAAATCGTTCCCGTCGATGCCGTATAGATCGTCGCGATTGTAATAGTCGTCTTGTTGAATCAGGTAGACCGGGACATCGCTGCCCGGCAAGCTGCTCTTGAGGACCGCCCCCTCGACGGTCTTGCTGCCGATGCGGACGGAGACGTCGAGCCCGGTCGATTCGATGGTCTGGCCGCAAGCCAGCGCGCGGCGATAGGCCGGCAGCATCACCGTCGGGCGATGCCCCAACCGGGCCAGTTCGACGGGCAAAGCGGCCGAAACGTCGGCCAAGCCGCCCGTCTTGGCGAAGGGAACTGCCTCGCTGGTAGCCACTAAGATGTTCATTAGTGCGACTGAAAGTACCAGAAATCGCCCGCTATTAAAACCATCGAACGTCCTGATGTTCGCAATCGGCAAATGGCCCCTGGCTTGCCTATTTGTAATTCGCCGGGACTCCTTGGGCGGCAAGTTCTTCCTTTGCGACCTCGCCTCGGATTGCCGGTTGTAGGGGCGGCGGCTTGGCCCGCGTCGAGAGGCGGATTGCTTGGCCGCGTTTCGCGGCCTATGCATTGTCATGGGAGTAAAGCCGTTGGATCAAAAAGCGGCCCCGCCGGGCGAAGTGGCCAAGGCGGCCGAAGCCAAAGTGCGGGGATCGGACCGCCGCGTTTCGTTGCGGCTTCGTTTTCCCCACAAGCAGTACGTGGCCCCTTATCATGGAGGCTGCTTGCCCAGCCGGGTCTCGTTCAAGGAGGTCGCCTGCCAGGACATCTCGGCGACGGGCTTTTCCTTTCTGTCGTCTCAGCCGCCCGACTTCGAGTCGCTGGTGGTGGCCCTGGGAGTCGCCCCGAACCTGACCTACATGACGGCGCGCGTGATCAACCGCATCCGCATCGCCGATGACCCGGCGCCGCTGTATCGCATTGGCTGCCGCTTCTCGGGCCGGCTGACCTAAGGCCCCGGCCTACAGATCGGTCGCCTGAAAGAACCCGGCGGCGGTCCAATCGCGAAAGGAGCTTTGCAAATTCGCGACAAAGCCTTCGAGATCCGGCCCGGCGACCTTCGCCGCTTGCTCGATCGCGGCGCCGATCGGCCGGCCCGCGGCCAGTGCGCTCAACAGCTCGAACTGCGTCCGATCGAGCCGATGCCGCCGCACGATGTAGTCGCGCCGCGTTAGCGCCAGAAACGTTTCGGCCGGTTCGGGAATCTCCGGCGGTTCCTCATTGCGCAGCGCCGTATAAAAATCGTTGAGCGGAAAACGAAACGCCAGCAGCCGCCAACACGGGACGAACTTCAAACGGGCCTGCGGCCAGCGCTCGGCGGGAATGGCAGTCAGATCGTCGGCCGATAACACCGGCTGCCCTTCGACGCCCGGCCCATCGAAGACCTCGCCGATCACCCATTCGAGTTTGGCCAACTCGATCAAAAAGTCGGGCCAGGTCTCGGTCGGCCGGCCCTCGGCGTCGCGATCGGGGCGAGTTTCTTCCAGGTAGCGCGGGAACTCGGCGCCCAAGCGGTCGAGCGTGTAGCTGCGCGAAGGGTAGCGCTCGAGATACCCCAGCGCCAGATCATCGAACGCTTCTTCGCCGATCGTCTTGGCCACGTACGGAAATACCGCCCGCAGACACTCCAGCAGCCGGGCGAAATACGCATGGCTATAAATCGCCAACCGCTCTTCGCTCGTCAGACGCTGGGAACGCGAGATGACTTGCTCGATGCCGCTCGGCGAATCGGCCAGATGGCAGCGCGCGTCGTCCGACGCGGCGCCCTCGGCCACTCCGCCGGGATGCGTGATGACGGCCTGCATCCAGCGCTGAAGGCGAGCGAGCGGGCTATCGTCGTGCGGGGTCATTGCACTTCTCGCCCGACGAAGTGCAGCGGATGGGGCGTCGCGCCCATCGTCGAAGGCCTCCCCGGCGAAGCTCCGGCGAACAGACCCGCCGCCGGCCGATCAGCCGGCAATGGCTCGTCGCCGTCGGGCGTCATGTATTGCCGGGCCTTCAGCACCTCCGCGTGGACGACCGGAAACTCCGGAATGCGGGCGTCCCATTCGAGCAGCGTGGAAACGCCGCCCGTCAGGGCATGCGCCTTCCGATACAGCCGCCAGACCGGGTCGATCACGTGATTGTCGTGCGTGTCGATCAAGTGCGTTTCGCAGTTCGCGTGCCCGGCCAGGTGGCATTGCACGATCCGCTCATGCGGCAAGCGCTCGATGTACTCGACCGGGTCGAAATCGTGGTTCACGCTCGACACGTAGACGTTGTTCACGTCCAGCAGCAGCCCGCAATCGGCTTCGTCCGCCATGCGGCGCAAAAACTCCCATTCGCTGATCGTCGAAGCGGCGAAGGTCACGTAGCTGCTGGGGTTTTCCAGCATCAAGGGCCGCTCCAAGAAATCCTGCACCGTGCGGACCCGCGCGACGACGTGGGCCAGCGTCTCTTCGTTCAGCGGCAGGGGCAGCAAATCGTGGGCGTTCAGGCCCAGCACGCCGGTCCAGCAGAGATGGTCGGAAATCCAACGCGGCTCGATCGCGTCGGCAAGGCGTTTCAGCCGCGCCAAATAATCGAAGTCGAGCGGGTCGGTGCTGCCGATCGACAGCGATACGCCGTGCATCACGACCGGGTAGCGCTCGGCGATCTGGTCGAGCACGTACCGCGGCCGCCCTTGCGAATCGATGAAGTTCTCGGAAATGATCTCGAACCAATCCACCGCGGGAAAGTGCTCGAGGACGTGGGCGAAGTGCGCCGTGCGCAGACCGACGCCCAAACCGAGGTTGGCATGTCCGAGCCGGGGCGCGATCATCGCTTACTTTTTCTCTTTGGGCGCCGGCCCGACTTTTTTGCCGTCTTTCTTCATCAGCTCTTCGAAGCGCTTGCGGGCCTTGCCCCACGCCGTTTTATTCAGCGGCACGCCGCATTCGCCTTTGCCTTTGCAGGCGTTCTCGCCCGGGTGCTCGCCGCAGCCGCCCTGGCCGCGGCAGGCGTTTTCCGTGTGGCAGGTGTGCTTATTGGCGGTGAAGCAGGCGCCTTGGCCGGCGCAGTCGTTCTTTTTGCTGGAACCCTTGTTTTTGCAGGTGTTCAATCCGCGGCAGACGTGCGGTTCGACGAGCAGAGGGTTTTTCTTCTTGTCGTCTGCTTCCTTTTCCTTGTCTTTTCCCTTTTCATCCGCGGCCTGACCGGCGCTGGCGCCCAGCAGCATGCCGCCGAACGCGGCCATCGAGAGGCGTTGAAAATCGCGGCGGGTCAAATCCGAGTTGTCCATGAAATCCTCCTCAGCCAGCGGGTCAAACTTCAAAGTCGGTGCAATCGGCGACGGTCGCCACGCGACCATCATATCGCGTTGCGGCGAGGTTTGCCAAAAAAACCGGCTCCCCGAGAGGAGACGCCGTAATTACCACGGATGACACGGATATCGTGGATTGGATTCAAGGAGCGAGCATGGATTCTAGATCCGTGCTATCGGTGTCATCCGTGGTTTTTCGCCCTGTTAGCGCAACAAAAAAGGTCATGGCAATTCGATCCGTCGATCTGCCATGACCTCTATCCTGAAACGAGACGACGTCTGGTCTCGTCCTCCCGGCGCTTAATAGGGTTTGTATCGGCGCGGCACGTTGTTTCTCTATAGCCGATTTTTCCGGTCGGTCGCCTCGCATAAAAAACACGGGCGAGTCCGCTAACCGGACCCGCCCGTGCTGCTTTCCTTTGCCGCGGCCTTCCTCACTCCCCAGGAGGATTTGACGACGGCAATTTCAAGCGCTGATTCGAATACCGTTGATCCGCGAGAACTTTCAAGTTCCGTTCGAGTCATCCAGCCCCGGCTTCGGGATTGGGGACTCGATCGCCTCGGGCATCGGAGCGGACTGGGCGGGGTAAGTGCCTT
>DATNEC010000595.1:0-12456 GCA_035606815.1 Pirellulales bacterium | reverse complement strand
CCCAGCGACCCGTCGGTGTTCGCGACGCCGCCGACAATCGACCCGGCCACGGGCGATTTGAAGTTCCGATTCATCCCGAATTTCAACGGCTTTTCGAACGTCACGGTCAAGTTGCACGACAACGGCGGCACGGCCAACGGCGGCGTCGACACATCGGCGATTCAAACTTTCCGCCTGACTTCCAATTTCGTCAACGACGCGCCGATTTTCGTGGCCGGACCCGACCAGACCGTCAACGAGAACGCGCCGGCCCAAACCGTAACGAATTGGGCCACGAGCATCAGTCCTGGACCGGGTTCCAACGAGGCCGGCCAGACCCTCGGTTTCACGGCGACCAACACGAACCCATCGCTGTTCGCGGCGGCGCCGAGCGTCAATCCGGCGACCGGCGCGCTGACCTACACTCCGGCCCTGAATGCGTTCGGCTCCGCAAGCGTGACGGTCACGCTGCACGACAACGGCGGCACGGCGAACGGCGGCGTCGACTCCTTCTCGCAAACGTTCACGATCACCGTAAACTTCGTGAATCACGCGCCGACCTTCGTCGGCGGAGGCGACCAGGTCGTCAACGAAAACGCGCCGTTGCAAACCCCTGCGTGGGCCACGCAAATCAGCGCGGGACCGTCGAATGAAAGCGGCGAAGCCCTCAACTTCATCGTCACCACGGACAACAACACTCTCTTCCTGACTCCGCCCACGATCGATCCGACGACCGGCGTGCTGACGTACCAACCGGCGGCGTATGCCAGCGGCGTCGCGAACGTCTCCGTCGCGCTGCACGACGACGCCGGCACGGCCAACGGCGGCGCCGACACTTCGGCCGTGCAAACATTCAAGATCACGGTCAATTTCGTCAACCAGCCGCCGTCGTTCACGCTGGGGCCGAACCAGGTCGTCAACGAAGACGCGCCGCCGCAAGTGGTGACGAATTTCGCCAAAAACATCAGCCCGGGGCCAGGTTCCAACGAAGCCGGCGAAGCTCTGGATTTCATCATTTCCACTGACAACGCGGCGCTGTTCAGCGCGCCGCCGACGATCGACGGCGCAACGGGCACGTTGCGCTATACGCTGGCGCCGCACGCCAGCGGCCAGGCGAACGTCACCGTCCAATTGCACGACAATGGCGGCACTGCCAACAACGGCATCAATATCTCGCCGCCGCAGGCATTCACGATCACCGCAAATTTCGTCAACCACGCTCCCACGTTCGTCCTGCAAAGCGGCGACCGGGTCGTCAACGAGAACGCGGGACCGCAAAGCATCCCCGGGATCGCCAGCCAACCCAGCCCGGGCCCAGGCGGCGCCGAGACCGGGCAGGCGCTGAACTACATTACGACCAACGACAACAACGCGTTGTTCGCGGTCCAGCCGTCGATCGACTTGACCGGCCGGCTGACCTTTACTCCGGCCCCGCAAATGTTTGGCGTCGCCACCGTGTCGGTCGCGCTGCACGACAACGGCGGCACGGCGAACGGCGGCAGCGACACCTCCGCCATGCAAACGTTCCGGATCATCCTGAACGCGCCGCCGACCGCCAACGCCGATCTCTACGACATCAGTTTCGCCAGCACCAGTTCCTCGACGGTCGCCACGGGCGTATTGAGCAACGACGTCGATCCGAACGGAGACCCGCTCTCCGCCATTTTGGTCTCCGGCACGACCCACGGAACGTTGACCCTACGCGCCGACGGTTCGTTCAGCTATTCGCCCAATCCGGATTTCCAGGGTGTGGACCAATTCACGTACAAGGCCTCCGACGGCCGCTCCGAAAGCGGCGTGGTCACGGTGGGCATCCTCGGGCACGACGACGGCAGCAACATCCGCAAGCTTTACGAGCAAGTGTTGCACCGCGATCCCGATGCCGCCGGCTTGGCGTATTGGACGAACCAGATTCACCACGGCGCCACGTTGGCCGACGTCGGCGCGTCGATTTTCGAAAGCAACGAACGCCTCGATCCGATTCTCACCAGCTACTACGAGCAATTCTTGCTGCGGGCCCCAGACCCGCAAGGCTTGGCTTACTGGCGAGACCAGGTGTGGAAGGTGGTGGGCGGCCCCGAACCTGTGATCGCCGGAATGATCAGCTCGCCCGAGTTCTTCCAGTCAGCTGGCGGGACCGACGCGGCGTGGGTGGCGGCGCTTTACCAGCGATTGCTCAATCGCACCGCCGACCCGGCGGGGCTGCAATACTGGGACAACTTGCTGGAGACGCACTCGATGACCGAGTTCCAGGTCGTCGAGGGCTTCCTCAGCAGCGACGAGTACTTCACGAACCTGATCGACGGCTTCTTCGAGACCTACCTCGACCGCATGCCGACCGCGTCCGAGTTGGCGAACGATCTGGCGCAGATGCACGGCGGCGCCAGTCAGCGCGACATCCAGTTCGAGATCGTCGATACGGACGAGTACCGCAACACGCCGCCTCCGCCGGCGCTGGGCACGGTCAAGCGGCTGGCGTAGGCGGGGCCGCCAAACGAAATCAGCAAAAATCCCTTTGCCTGTTCTGCTCGATTTTGCTAGACTGGCCCGCGGACAGAGGAGATGCAGTTCGTCATTTCTCATTCTCTCGATCTTGGGGAGTGCTGCATGTCCATTGACCATTCTCGGGCCGTCGGTGATCGTAGCGGCGGTGATCCTAGCAACAATGTTCCGCCCCGCTTGGTTTCCGCCGGCCTGCAAAACATGGCGCTGGCGGCGATGCTCGGGCTGGTGGCTTGGCTCACGTTCGCCCAAACTCGCGCGCTGCAAGAAGCCCATCAACTTGTCGCCGAATCTCAGGCCGCCGCCGAGCGCGCCGATCGCATCTGCCGCCAGTCGGCGATGATCACGATCGCCGTTCGAGAGTTGCGGGACGAGTTCGTGCGGCGGCAGCAGGAGATGCCGCTCGACGACGACTCGTTCGCCATGAACGAATTGCCCGAGAGCGGCGATTAGCCGATGACTGGCTCGCCGATAACTGGCCCGTAGGGACGTCCTTCGTTCTGCGTGGGCCGCTCCGGGCGGCCCTTATAGCGATAGACCAGTCCCATGTGGTCGAGCCCCATCAGGCGCAGGATTGTGGCGTGCAAGTCGTGGACGTGCAGGCGGTCTTCGACGGCGCGCAGTCCGAGTTCGTCGGTGGCGCCGATCGTTCGACCTCCGCGAACGCCGCCGCCGGCCATCCACATCGTAAAGCCGGTCGGATTGTGGTCGCGGCCGTTGCCTTGCTCGCTCATCGGCGTGCGGCCGAATTCGCCGCCCCAGACGACGAGCGTCTCGTCGAGCAGGCCGCGCGATTTCAGATCTCGCAGCAAGCCGGCGACCGGCTTGTCCATCGCCCGGCAGAGCCGGCTGTGGTTTTCTTCAATCTTGGCGTGGGCGTCCCACTTGCTGCCGGCGCCGTGGTAGAGCTGCACGAACCGCACGCCGCGCTCGACCAGCCGCCGCGACAGCAGGCACAAGCGACCGAAGTCGGCCGTCTCCTTCTCGTCGATGCCATACAGCGTTTGCATGGCGGCGCTCTCGCGCGTCAGATCGACGGCCTCGGGCGCCTCGGCCTGCATGCGAAACGCCAGTTCGTAGCTAGCGATGCGGGCCTCCAGTTCGGCCTGCTCCGGGTGTTCGGCCGCGAAGCGGCGGTTGAGCTGGTTCAGGTAGTCCAGCTTGCCGCGCTGCTGCGCCGCCGCGACGCCCGCGGGAGTGTTCAGGTTCGGGACGGGCTCGTTGCCGCCTTGCAGGCGAATTCCCTGGTACAGTGCCGGCATGAATCCGGCGCTCCAGTTTCGCGGCCCGTTGGTGACTTGCGCGTTGTTGTCCTGCATCACCACGTAGGCCGGCAGATCGGTGTTCTCGGTCCCCAGCCCATAGCTGACCCAACTGCCCAAGGAGGGCCGGCCGCCGAGGATCGAGCCGGTGTTCATCTGGCACACGCCCGCCGAGTGATTGATGCCGTCGGCCCAGCACGAACGGAGCACCGCAATGTCGTCCACGAGCTTCGCCGTTTCCGGGAGCCAATCGGAAACCCACGTCCCGCACTGGCCGTGCTGTTTCCAGGTCCGCGGGCAGGCCAACAGAGGCGAGCCCGACTCGCCCATCGCCGTGATGACTTTGCCGAAGCTCTCGGGCAGCGTTTGTCCAGCCAGTTCGTTCAGCAGCGGCTTGGGATCAAACAAGTCGATGTGGCTGGGCCCGCCCTCCATGAACAGAAAGATGATACTCTTGGCCCGCGCGGCGAAGTGGCCCGCCTTCGCCGCCAGCGGCGACGCCGCGGGGACCGGCGGGTGCGCGGCGCCGCGCGCGGCCCGCTCGCCCAACAAAAAAGCCAGCGGCAAGGCGCCGAAGCCCGCTCCGCCACGCAATAAAAAATCGCGCCGCGTGAAGAGAGGTTCGACGTGCGGCGATCGCGGCGGCGGCATGTAACGAGCTGATTCAGCGGGGTCGGCCATGGCTCATTCGACGTACAAGAATTCGTTCGAGTTCAACAATACGTGGCAGAAATCGATCCAGGCCTGGCGCCGCGGATCGATTTGCGGCGCCGCCGCGCTCGCCGGCGCGATGGCCAGGCCGTGCCCCGAGGCGTCGGCGAAGACGTCGGGCAGCGGCTCGAATCGCCACATGCCGACGACGCCGCGTCCCGGACTTTCTGAGGCATACAGGAGTCGGTCGGCCGGCAAGGCTTCGTCGGAAAGCCGCACGTCGTCGATCAAGCCGTCGAAGCGGCTTGTCGAAGGCGCCGCGCGGCCGCCGATGGTTAAGGGCAAGCCGCTTCTGTACTCGCCGGCGATCGAATGCGAGACGCTCGCCGAGAGCAGCGGTTCGTCGTCGTTGGCCAGATCCTTCAGGTAGAACGTGACGCTGCCGGCGTTCTCGCCCGCCAACCTGACGGCCGCCCCCACGTAGTAGGGCTTATTCAGTTGCAGGTGCTGGTCGGAAAACAATGGTTCGTGGACGAGTTGCCCCTGGGCGTTCTTGCCGACGAGTTGCAGCACCAGGGTTTGCGGCTTGCGCCGCGATTGCTTGCCGGTGACGCCGAACGACCAGCCTGGCGATCGTTCGTCGCCCGTCCCGTTGGCCGCCAAAACGCGGACCCCGCCGGTCTCATAGACGCTACGAAGCACGAGATAGGCTTCGATCGTGAAGTCGCCGGCCGGCAACGCGGCCGCGTTCGACATTTGGAACAATTGGCCGGGCGCTTCGGCCGAAAACAGGGCCGCCTGGCCGTCGCGGAAGGGGATTTTATCGTGCAAAAAGGCCGCATCCGGGGCGCCTGCCCGCTCCGCGTCGATCCGCGCCACCTGCCGCCGCAAAAAATCTTCCGCCGAGATGGCTTCGTCCGACTTGGGCGAACGGCCGAAAGCGAGTTGGTAGGCCAGTTCGGTCATCCGTCGCGGGTCGCCTTGGGCCTCTTCATGCAGCCGGTCGGCGAATGCGGCCGCGCGCTGCAACATGAACTGGGCGTTGATCAACAAGAGCGCCTGAATCGGCGTGGTCGTGACGTCGCGCGAGGCCGCACTGGAAATCCAGAAGGGGGCGTCGAAGGCGTCCAACAGCGGCACGCGCGTGTTGCGCATCACGCGCAGAAAGATCGAGCGGCGAGGCTCTTCGCTGGGAGCGCCCGGACCGCCGCCATCGAGCCGCAACTCGCCGCTGGCGGCGTATAGCGCGTCGCGAATCTGCTCGGCGTCGAGCCGTCGCGCGCTGGCCCGCCAGTAGAGACGGTTCTCCGGATCTTTGAGGCGTCCGGCCGCCAGATCGGGATGCGAGGCCGATTGCCGGTAGGTCGCCGACAGCAGAATCCGGCGGTGCAATTGCTTCAGGCTCCAGCCGTCGGCGACGAACCGCGAAGCGAGCCAATCGAGCAACTCCGGATGGCTCGGCGGACCCCCGAGCTTGCCGAAGTCGCTGGCATTGGCGGCCAAGCCGCGCCCGAAATGGTGCTGCCAAACGCGATTGACGATCACCCGCGAGGTGAGCGGATGTTCGGGACGGGTCAACCAGCGGGCCAGCGCCGCGCGGCGGCCGGTGGTCCGCGGCGATGCGGCCAGCGGCGCGATTTCAGCCGGGCCTTCGTCGAGCAGCGTCAAGAATCCGGGCGCGATCGGCTCTTGGCCTTTCTTGGGAATCAGCACCGGCGCGGCCTCGGCCCCGAGGTCGCCAGCGGCCAAGACGAGAGGCAGCGGCTTGGGCCTTTCGTCGTCAAACCCGGCGAGCCGCTTCTGAAGCGCGAGGAGCTGGTCCTTTTCTTCGCCTTTTTTGATATGCCGATCGAGATGGTCCCACTCGTAAGTCACCTGCCGAAAGGCCAGCGCCGCAACCTGGCGCTCCAGCGGCGTCCGCTCCAGCTCCGGCTTGCGCAGCATCTCTTGAATGTCGGCGGGAAACTTTTTGATGGCTTGTTCCTTAGCCGTCTCCCGGTGCGGGGCTTCCAGCGCGGCGATCTCGCGCCGCAAATCGGCCGTCTTCGCTTCCCATCCGGCGAGTTCCGCGGCATATTTCGCTTGTTGTTCCTGGGTCGCGGCCGGGACGTCATCTTGCGGCAGCAGCGCGGCGAAAAACGCCTGCAAACGGTAATAGTCCTTTTGCAGGATCGGGTCGAACTTGTGATCGTGGCAGCGTGCGCACTGCATGCCCAGACCGAGAAACACGTCGCTCGTGGTATCGGTGATGTCGTCGAGGATGACTTTCCATTGCCCGCGCGCGTCGCGATTGTTGTACTCGTAGATCCAATTGCGCAAGTAGCCCGTGCCGGTCAGCGCTTCCGGCTCGCCGGGAAACAGCTCGTCGCCGGCGAGCTGCTCTTGCACGAAGCGGTCGTAAGGCTTGTCGTCGTTGAACGAGCGGACCACGTAGTCGCGATATCGCCAGGCATGGGGCCGATAATCGTCGGCGCGATACCCGTCGGAGTCGGCGTAGCGCACCAGGTCGAGCCAGTATCTGGCCCAACGCTGACCATACTGGGGGCTGGCCAGCAGCCGTTCCACGAGGCGCCGGTAGGCGTCTGGCGCAGAATCGTCGAGAAAGGCCCGGGCCTCGGCCGGGGAGGGCGGTACGCCGAGCAGGTCGAAATAGACGCGGCGCGCCAGGGCCTGTCGTTCAGCTTCCGGCGCCGGTTGGAGCCCTGCTTCGATCAGTTTCTGAAACACGAACTCGTCGATTTCGTTCTCGGCCCAGCCCTGGTCCGGCATCGCCGGCGGCGCCGGATCGCGCAGTGGCTGAAACGCCCACCACTGGCGGTCTTCGTCGCTGATCTTGCCCGCCGAGGCATTCGGCGAGGGAAGCTTGTCGGCATCGGGCCAAGGCGCCCCGGCGCGCACCCAGCGAGTGAGGATCTCGATTTCCGCGTCGCCGAGCTTGCCGTCCGGGGGCATTTCCAGCGACCGATAGTTGACCGCCTCGATCAGCAGGCTGTCTTCCGGCTTTCCGCGAACCATCGCCGGTCCCGAATCGCCGCCGTCGAGCAGTCCCGCGAGGCGGTCGAGCCGCAATCCGCCCTTTTGCTGTTCTTGCCCATGGCACTTGAGGCAGCGCCCAACGAGCAGCGGGCGCACCTGTTTTTCGAAGAACTCGATCTCGGCGTGAGACGGCCCAGGCTCGCTCGCCCACGCCGCGGTCGCCCCCAACAGGCTGCATAGCAGCGCCGCCAGCCAGCCGAGCGCCCGCCAGGCGCCACTCGGCCCCGGCGGCCGAGCGGCCGTGTTTCGATCTCTCCGGCCGTGGGCGACCAATGTCATCCGCCGCTTCCTGAAAGGACTGGTTTTCTTCAACGATCGTCAGTCGCCCATTTTAACGACTGTTTCCTTGAAACGCCGCGACTATACTGAAAAAAACCGGCGCAGGCCGGCAGCCGGCGAGATCGCCCAAGTTTCGGAAAACACGAGAACTCGATGCAGCTCGAAGCGGCCATCCTCGGAAAAACGGCCCGTGTAGGCGTGATCGGCCTGGGCTACGTGGGGCTTCCCCTGATCCGGGCGTTTGTCGCCGCCGGTTATCGCACGCTGGGTTTTGACGTCGATCCGAGCAAGATCGACCGGCTCTTGGCCGGCACAAGTTATATCTCCCATATTCCCAGCGAATGGATCGCGCGCTGTCTGGCCGAAGGACAGTTCGAGCCGACCGGCGATCCGCGGCGGTTGGCCGAAGCCGACGCGATCTTGATTTGCGTCCCGACGCCCCTTTCCGACAGCCGCGATCCCGATTTGAGCTACGTCGAAAACACGGCCCGGCAGATCGCCGCCGTCTTGCGACCGGGCCAACTCGTGATCTTGGAAAGCACGACCTATCCGGGCACGACTCGCGACGTGGTGTTGCCGCTACTCGAAGCGGGAGGCCTCAAGGCGGGCCGCGACTTTTATCTGGCTTACAGCCCCGAACGCGAAGATCCGGGCAACGCCCATTTCGAAGCCAGCGTCATCCCCAAGGTCGTCGGCGGGATCGACCCGCAAAGTTCGCGCCTCGCGATGCTGCTCTATGGCCAGGCGGTGGTCAAGGTGGTGCCGGTCTCGAGTTGCGAAGTCGCCGAGGCTTGCAAGATCTTGGAGAACACCTACCGCGCCGTGAATATCGCCTTGGTGAACGAACTCAAGATGCTCTACGACCGAATGGGGATCGACGTCTGGGAAGTAATCGAGGCGGCGGCCACCAAGCCGTTCGGGTTTCAGCCGTTTTATCCGGGGCCGGGCCTGGGCGGGCATTGCATTCCCATCGATCCTTTTTATCTGAGTTGGGTGGCCCGCAAACACGGAATGCCGACCCGCTTCATCGAGTTGGCGGGCGAGATCAACACGCAGATGCCGCAGTATGTCGTCGACCGCCTGACCGACGCGCTCAATGAGCGATCGAAGGCCGTCAAGGGCAGCAAAATCTGCGTGCTCGGCGTGGCTTACAAGAAGGACATCGACGATCCTCGCGAAAGTCCTTCGTTCGTGTTGATGGAATTGCTGCTGGCGCGCGGCGCCGAGCTGACCTACAACGATCCGCACGTGCCGGCCCTGCCGAAGATGCGCCATCACCGGCTGCCCGCACTAACCAGCACGCCGTTGACCGCCGATTTTTTGGCGAGCCAGGACTGCGTGCTGATCGCCACCGACCACTCGGCCTACGACTACGACTTCATTGTCCGCCATGCGCCCTTGGTGGTCGACACGCGCAACGCCACCCGCGGCGTTGCGATCGACAAGGGCCTGGTCCGCAAGGCATGATCTAGTCCAGAAGTTGGTGGCTCTGGGCGACGGCTTCGCGCCGCAACTCGTCCATCTGGTCCATCAACTGTTCGAGCCGGGCTGGATCGTGGCCCGCCTGCAGCATCTGCTCGGCAACGTGTTCATAGGCCTGGTTCCAGCGCAGCCACAAGACGAGCGCTTCTCGCCAACGCAACTGCAAATCGCTGATGCCCTCGACCCCCGGCGCGGGCCGAGATGCGCGTTCGCCGGCATGTGAAGTTCCGTCCCTGGAATTCAAAGGCATAGCCACTAAAGCCCTCCAGAAAGCTTCCCCGCGAGCGCCGTCGCGCCCATCGTTATCGTCCGCCTCGGAAGAGGGGCCTCGACGCCTGCACGTCCGCCGAGAAATGGGGGAACCCAACCCTGGGTTCTCAGCAAATTCTAGGCGCAAGTCGCTTGGCGGGAAATGCCGAAATCTGGCCCCGGCCGAACGGGAGCTATTTGCCGCGGGCCGGCCTTGCCAGAACAGAAGGACAGATTTTTCCGGAAGCGCGCCTTAGACGGCGTCGCCGACCTTGGCGCGAAGGCGAAGCTCTTCGAGTTCCACGCCCAATCGGTGCCGCAACGGACTTTCCGGGCGCAGCTCGTCGATCAGCGCTTCGGCCTTCGCAAACGTGTCTTCACAGAGCTCGGGCCGGGTGAACAGCTTACGCCAGGATCGCGATACTTCTTGTTCAGTCAGCAATTTGGTGGACCTTTCGTGCGACCTGAGGGGATTTCGTCTATTTAACATTCTAAGGCGACTGGTGGCGGACGCAATAGGAACGCCTCTTGCCCATAGGCGAGGGGGCCTTATGCTAAACCTTGGAACGAGCTTGGCTTAGCGGGCGTCTGCCGGCGCTATTGTTCAAACGGATGCGAGCGATATAGGCGGTCTATGGATAGCAAACTGGCGCAATCGCCGATCAACAGGGTCGGCGCGGTCGACGCAGGCATACAGATCCGTCGAGTGCTCGGCGCTCGCGATCGCGACCTTTTCGTGCGATTTGCCTGGCAGATCTACCGCGACGACCCCCAATGGGCGCCGCCCTTGCTCATCGAGCGCAAGGATTTCATCAACCCGCGGCTGCACCCCTTCTACTTGCACGGCGCGGCCGCGCAATTCCTGGCCTACCGCGGCGGCCGGTTGGCCGGGCGGATTCAAGCCAGCGACGACCCCCACTACAACGCCGAACATCACTCCAACGTGGGTTGCTTCGGGATGTTCGAGTCGATCGACGACGAACAGGTGGCGACGGCGCTGTTGCAGGCGGCCGCCGATTGGCTCCGCGACCGCGGCCGCACGCAAATCATGGGGCCGATCGACTACTCGACGAACTACGCCTGCGGACTGTTGATCGACGGTTTCAATACTCCGCCGCGGATCATGATGAACCACAACCCGCCGTACTACGCCGCGCTGCTGGAAGCCTGCGGGCTGAGCAAGGCGAAAGATCTTTATAGCTGGTGGTTCGACGATCGTTTCGACGTGCTCGAAGCCTGGCGCGCCAAGGCCGAACGGTTGGCGGCGCGCGGCCGGTTTCAGGTGCGATCGTTCCGGCTGGACGATTTCGACGCGGAAATCGAGCGCTGCAAGTTGGTCTACAACGCCGCCTGGGAGCGCAATTGGGGCTTCGTGAAAATGAGCGACGCCGAATTCGCTTATATGGCCAAGCACCTGCGGCAACTGGCGGCGCCCGAACTGCTGCTGCTGGCCGAGGTCGAAGGACGGCCCGTCGGCTTCTCGATGACGTTGCCCGACCTGAACGAAGCGATCCGCCCGCTCGACGGCCGGCTGTTTCGTTGGGGATTGCCGATCGGCCTGCTCCGGCTGCTGCGCAATCGGCGCCGCATCCGCACCGCGCGACTCTTGACTCTGGGCGTGATCGAGGGCTTTCGGCGCCGCGGCATCAGCGAACTCTTGATTCTGAGAACGTTGGATTACGGCAAGCACGTCGCGCACTACACTGGCGCCGAACTGGGTTGGACGCTGGAAGACAACGAGTTGATCAACCGCACGATTCTTGCCGTTGGCGGACAGCGGTACAAAACCTATCGCATTTACGAACGGGAGATTTAGCCTCGCATCTCTTCCGCGAGCGACTAAGATGGGAGCGACCGCGATTCGAATTCGGTTGGGACGTCCGTCGAGGCGAACAGCAGAGGCGAAGTGATGGAATTCATCGAGATGTCGGGCAAGACGTTGATGCGGGTCATCCAAGAACAAGAGCTTCCGCCCGAGCAGCTTCGGCAGCTCGGCGTCAACGACGAGAGCCTGGTGCGCGTCAACCCGCAGGGCGACATCGAGTTGCGCCGCGTCGACCGCTGGGACGTGATCGGCGGCCTGTTGGGCGATTTCGATCATCGGGTGAAGCGCGAAACCGGATTGGATTGGGCCTGAATCGGCTGGCGGCTGGCTCATGTTCAGCAAACGGCCGATCGTTGGAATGCGGCCGCTTGCGGCCTGGGGGAAGTGCCTGCACGCCTGGTGGCGGCCACGGTCTTCAAAATCGCTGTACGATGCGTGAACCGCGTCGTAGGTGGGTTCGATTCCCATGCACTTCCGCCATTTTTTTGGCGGTGAATTTTAGCAGTTGTGAGAAGGCGTTTTTCAGGGGTCGTCGCATGGGATATGCTTAAGGAGCATGAACGCCGAGACCATTCAAGCCTTGTTGCGTCGGCTGCCTTTCGAACCATTCGAGATTCGGTTGTCGAACGGCGAAGTCCATCATATCCGCCATCCAGAGAATGCCGCGCTCGGGAGAACAAGACTGGCCATCATGTACCCGGACACGGAAACGGACCGGATGGTGATCTGCGATTTGCAGCATATCAACGCGGTGGAAGCGGCCCGCTCGGGCTAGCAGTTTCCGCACCTCGGAATAAACGCCGCGCGTGGCGCATCTTCCTGGCTGGGCACAGCCTCGAATCGTCCAAAAAACGCCGAGAAACCTCGCGCCATGGGATACGCGCTATTGGCCGACCTCGTCGTGATCGTGCATTTGGCCTATGTCGCGTTCGTGGTCCTCGGCCAGGCCGCGATTTGCGCCGGCGCCGTTTTTGGTTGGAGTTGGGTCCGCAATGCGCGGTTTCGCGTCGTCCACCTGGCGGCGATTGTCCTGGTGGCGCTGGAATCATTGCTGGGCATCGTTTGTCCTCTGACTCGCTGGGAGAACCAACTGCGCCAGTGGGCCGGCGAGGCGTCGGCCGAAGAGTCGTTCGTGGCCCGCGGGGTGCATGCCGTGTTGTTTTACCAGTGGCCCGAATCGGTCTTCACGGG
>DATNEC010000553.1:0-6867 GCA_035606815.1 Pirellulales bacterium | reverse complement strand
ACGAGGCGATCTACAAGGATTGGCAGGAAAGCCGCTATCAAATCGAAGGTAAAAGCTGCCAGACGTGCCACATGCCAGCCGCGGCGGACCGTCCGGGCGGCCGCAGCCACCAGTGTCTCGGCAGTCACGACGACGCCTTGGTGCGGTCGGGGGCCAAAATTGAATGCCGTCAAGATGGGGACGAGCTGATCGTCTCGGTGACCAACCACGCCACGGGACACAATTTCCCCGGCGAACGGCACAACCGGGTTTTGTTTCTGCAAGTCATCGAACGGTCGCCGGCGGGCGAAATCGTGTTGGCCGAGCAGGCGCTGATCAAAGGCATCACGCCGTTCCGCGGAGAATCGAGCCGCGAGCGGATCCGCATCGACCAAACGTTCGAGGCCCGCTTTCGCGTGGTCGATCCGCCCGCGACGGCCGACGTTCGGTTGCTCTACAAGCCGTTTCCCTGGTATCCGGACGACCAGGCCCTGGTCGTTCATCGCCGGCAAGTCGAGCTTGATTCACGATAAAAAACGCCGCGGCTGCCGCGCCGAGCGGCGCCGCCGAGCAATTCATGGCCATGCTCGCCAAAGCCTGTAGCCGGAATGACTTGGGTGAATCGACGCTGCTTGACACGCCTTTTTTCCAGCATTACGATGCAAAGGTGGGCGGCATTTTCGTCCTTTCCCCTGCGGCCAGAGCAAGAACGAGCGCGGAGCAGGCCCTGGTCGCTTGCTTTGCCGCTCGCGCGCGAACGACGGAACCACCAGTGACGACGGTAGCCGGACAGACACAACCGCGACGCACTCCGCGCATCACGACCGCGATCGGTCAGGATTCGGCCTATGAGCGCGTGGCCAGCATGCTGCTGGCGCTGCTGATCCTCATCGGCGTGGTGGTCTTCTGCTTGTTCATGGCCTGGTTGGGCAGCCACGTGCTGTTTCCCCCGCTCAAATCGGTGCCCGTGCGGCTGGAACAGGTCGGCGGCGGCATGGAGAGCGGCGTGGTTGGCGAGAGCATGCAACTGGACTCGCCGACGCCGCAAGACGTCGCCCAGGAAAGCGACCTGGACGAGCCGGAGTTTCAGGACACGCTGAAGACCGTGATCGATGCCGTCGCGCTGCGCACAGCCGACCTGGACACGCCGGCGGAGACCGATCAAGACACGTCGAAAAAAGGCGGCGGCCAGCAGACGGGCACCGGCAAAGTTCCCGGTTATGGCTCGGGCCCTGGCAAGCCGGGTATCCCGCCGCACCTGCGCTGGCAGATCCAATTCGACGCCGGCGGCACGTTGGAAGGCTACGCCAAGCAGCTCGACTTTTTCAAAATCGAATTGGGCGTTCTCGACGGCAACCAAGTGATCTACGCCAAGAACTTCAGCAAGCCCAAACCCGAGACGGAAACGAAACCGGGCGGGAAGGCGGAAAAGCGGCTTTATTTCTCCTGGCGGAGCGGCAAGCTCCGCGAAGCCGATCGCGAACTGATGCAGCGCACCGGCACATCGATTGCGGGCAAGTTGGTGCTGCAGTTCTATTCCGACGCGTTGGAGCAGGAACTCTTGCAGTTGGAGCAAGCCTACCGCGGGGTCGACGCCTCGAAGATCCGCAAAACCGTGTATGGAATTCGCCCCAAAGGCAAGGGTTACGAGTTTTTCGTCATCGATCAAACGAATTTATAGTTTTCAGTGTTCGGTTTTCAGTGTTCAGTTTACAAAAGGCTGACACTGAGCTCGGAACACTGAAAGCTGAACACTGAACACTGAAAACTGAACATGGGTGACATCAGCGGGTTAGTCGAGTTCGCGGGCAATAGCATTTACGGATTTCAAGCCTTCGACGCCCTGTGGGGGGCCTTTTGCGTGATCGTCGCCTGGCGCCGGCTGTCGCAAATTCGCTTCAAGAGCGAAGCGGTCCAGAACGAGTTCTTGGACCAGCTCGACGAGTGCCTGGCCGCCGGCGATTTCGACGCCGCGAGCGAGCTTTGCGAAGGCGATCGCCGGATCGTGCCGCAGCTTGCCTTATTGGCGATGGCGAATCGCGATCTCGGTTATTCCAAGGTCAAGCAGTTGCTGGCCGATCGCTTCCAACGCGACGTGCTCGCCGACCTCGAATACCGAATCACGTGGGTCGTGACGATGATCAAAAGCGCGCCGATGCTCGGCCTGCTAGGCACGGTCTTGGGCATGATGGCGGCGTTCGGCAAGCTGGCCGGACAGCAAAAGGTCGACGCCACGCATCTCGCCGGCGATATCTCGTTGGCGTTGGTGACGACCTTCGTCGGGCTGACCATCGCCATTCCGCTGAGCCTCGTGCTGGCCGCCGTGCAAGTCCGCCAGCGGCACATGGAAGACCTGGCCGGCGAGGGCCTGGCCCGCTTCCTTGAAGCGTTCAAACCGCTGGTCGAACAGCCCGAAGGGGTGCATTGAGCCATGCCCGCCTCCAACGCTCTCGCCGAAGCGGCCAGCGAATCGCCCCTTGGCGCTCGCAAGCGACCCGTGGAAGACACGGAGATGGATATTACGCCGATGATCGACTGCACGTTTCTGCTGTTGATCTTCTTCACGGTGACTTCCACGCCGGACGCCCAGACGGCGCTGGACCTGGCGCCGGCCAAGTACGGCGTCGGCATCAGCCAGCGCGATTCGATCATCATTTCGCTGGCGGACGGCGGCGAATCGCAACCGGCCGCGGTCTATCTGGCGGACGGAAAAGTAGGCGAACCGCTCCAAGGCGCGCCCGCCGATCAGGACGCCGAGATCCGCAAGGCGGTCGAAGAAGGGCTGGCCGAGGGCAAGAAGGAGATTCTCATCAAGGCCGAAAAGGGCGTGTTGCACCGCGATGTTTCACGCGTGGCCGCCGCGGCCGGCGGCGTCAGCGAGGAAATCAGATTGAATCTTGCCGTCATGGAATCGAAGTAAGCCATCGCAATGATCCGTTTTCCGTGCAGGCAATGCGGCAAGAAGCTCAAGGCGCCCGACGAATACGCGGGACGTCAGGTGCAATGCACCGGTTGCGGCGCCGTGCAAGAAGTGCCCGAGCCGCAGGCCGATACCCGCACCCAAGTCATCGACTCGCTGCACATTGGCCCCGCGGCGCCGCAGCCGCATGGGCCGGTACCGGAAGACGACGTACCCGAAGCTCGACTCATCGCCGCCAAGAAGGGATCGTTCGACGACGGCTTGGACATGACGCCGATGGTCGACGTGACCTTCTTGCTGTTGATTTTCTTCATGGTCACGGCCGCCTTCGCCTTGCAGAAATCGATCCAGATTCCGACGCCCGATCCCAGCGAGAGCGCGACCGAAAGCCGCACGGTCGAGGAATTGGAACAGGACGACGACAACGTCATCGTGCGGATCGACAAGGACAACACGATTTGGGTCGACGACCGGGAAGCTCCCAGCGAGCAAGAGCTGTTGTCGCAACTCAAAGAAGCCCGCGAGGGCGCGCCGGGCACGTCGACCGCCGGCCCCAGCAAGCTCGTGGTGATGGCCAGCGGCGACGCGCGGCACGAGAAAGTCGTGATGGCGCTCGACGCCGGCACGGCCGCCGGTTTCGACGACGTGCGTTTGGCCAATGGCGACGAAGATTATTAGCAGTCGGCCCCTGCCGCGCGCGACCGCGAGAGAACCAGGATCGGTGAAATGTCGAATCTCGAAACCATACTAGCGACGATCGAAAGCAGCCAGCTCGTTTCGCCGGACGTGCTCGATGAACTGCGGCGGCGGCTGGAGCAATCGCCCCAAGCCGCCGACTTGCGTTCGGCCGTGCGCTGGCTCGTGCAAAAGGAGCACATGACCTCCGACCAAGGGCGGCGCCTGCTGGCGGGCAAGCAGCCGGCGCCCGCGGCGTCCGCCGATGACGAAATGAAGTTGGCCCCGATGGACGACGAACCGCCGAAGGCAGCCGCGCGGCCGGCGCCCTCTCCGCCTGCCGCCGCACGGCCGGCGGCGCGTCAAGCGGCGCCGCCGCCCCCCGACGATGACGACTTGGAACTGTTTCCCGTGGACGAGCCGCCTGCCGCCGCGGCGCCGCGGAGGCCGCAGCCGCAACGGGCGCCGGCGGCGAACGAGATCGATGAAGATCTGGAACTGTTCCCGCTCGACGAACCGCAAGCCACCTCGCCGCCGCCCAAGCGGCCAGCGGCGCCGACGGCCGGCAAACCGCCCTCGGCCACGCCCTCTCGCTGGGCGGGCACGCCCAAAGTCCCCTCCCCGAAGACCGCCCCGCCGCCGGCCGCGGCCCCGCCCGCCGCCGCTCCAGCAGCGGCGCGCCCTCGGCAGCCTCGTCCAGCCGCGACCGCCCGACCGGCGCCGGCCCAGGCCGCGCCCGTTCAGGATCTGTTCGTCGAGCCGGCGCTCGTTCAAGAGGGTTCCTGGTCGAATGACGAAGAGACCTTCGCCCAGGACGATCGCCAGATGAGGGCGGTGCGGCACGAACGCAATATCTGGGATTCGCCGCTGCTCTTGATCGGCGGCGGCTCGTTGCTGGCGATGTTGCTGACGGGCGGCGCGCTCTACTGGGCGCTCAACCGCGGCAGCGCCGATCAATCGTACGAGCTGGCCGACCAGGACTACAAAGCCGGTTCGTACACGCAGGCGATCGCCAAGTTCGACGCCTATTTGGAAAGTTACCCGGACGATTCCCGAGCGAGCCTGGCCCGCGTCAACCGCGGCATGGCGAAAATGCGCCAAGCCGTCGACGGCGCGAGAGACTGGCGAAAAGCGCTGGCGGCCGCCAAAGAGATCCTGGCCGAGATCGCCGTCGAAAAAGACTTCAAGGACGCGAGGGACGAATTGGCGGCGCTGTTGCCAAAGATCGCCGACGGCTTGGCGACCCAGGCCCGCGAGAAGCTCGATCCGTCGCTGGTCGAAAGCGCGCACGAGACAGAAAAGCTCGTCGCCAAGTACGTGCCGAAAGAATTGACGCCCCATCAGAAAATGGCCGACATCGGGGCCTCGCTCGCCCTCACCGAGCGCATGCTGGGCCGCGATTCGGCGCTGGAAACGACGCTCAAGGAGATCGCAAAGGCGATCGCCGAAGGCACGCCGCAAGTCGCCTACGCCCAGCGCAAGCAGTTGCTGAAGACGTACCCCGATCTCCTGAGCAACGAGCGCTTGCAGGAGGCGGTGGCCTCGCTTTCCGAGGCGGTCCGCGAGCAAGTCAAGTACATTGCACAGGCCCAGCCGGCCGACGCCGACGACGGCAAATCGCCCGTCGAAGCCGACGTGGTGCTCGCCAACCATGCAGGCCGCGAGGCGCCGGGCATGGCCGGCGAGGTCGCCTACGCGCTGGCGGGCGGCGCCGCCTACGGCCTGGAAGCCGGTACGGGCAAGGTGCTCTGGCGGCGCTTCGTCGGTTTCGACGCCGGCTTCGCGCCGCAGCCGATCACCGCCGATCCGGGCAGCGATGTGTTGCTGGTCGACGCCGTGCGCCATGAAGTCGTGCGCATAGGCGGCGCCGCCGGCGAGCTGCGCTGGCGCCACAAAATCGGCGAGCCGTTCGACGCCCGGCCGGCGGTGTCGCGCGGCAAAGTCTGGGTCGCCACTCGCTCCGGGCGGCTGGTGATCGTCGATTTGGAAACGGGCGCCTCGTCCGGCTATTTGCAACTTCCGCAGGGCCTTCGCGTCGGGCCGGCCTTCGATGCGAACGGCCGGTTGCTGTATCAACTCGGGGAAAACTCGAACCTCTACGTCATTTCGATCGAGACGAACGAATGCCGCGAAGTGCTGTACCTCGGGCACGAGCCGGAGAGCATTCGCGTCGCGCCGTTGGCCGTCAGCCCCTATCTGTTCGTCGCCGAAAACAGCGGCATGTCCGACGCGGCGCTGCACGTGCTGCTGACCGACGGGGAGGGACTCTCCGTTCGCCCCGCGCAGGCCTCGGTGCAACTCCCAGGGCATGTCTTGACGCCGCCCGTCTCGGCCGGCCGAACGCTGGTCGTCGCATCCGACCGGGGGGCGATGCTCTCCTTCGAGATCAACGCCCCGGAACCGGGTCCGCCGCTGACGAAGGTCGCCGAAAAGCCGGCCGACGATCAGCCGCCGCTCGTGCGCTATTGCCTGTTGAAAGACGCGCAGCTTTGGGTGGCGGGGGGGGGCTTGACCAAGTTCGACATTCAACAGGCGCGCGGCCGGCTCGAACCGAAATGGATTCAGAACGAAGGCGACGTGTTTCTCGGCGCCCCCACGGTCCGCGGTGATGTCTTGTTTCACTCGCGGCGAAAACCGAACTCGCCTGAGGTCTTGGTTTCGGCCGTCAAGGCGGGCGATGGCGTCGGCTATTGGGAGGCGCAGCTTGCCTCTCCGCCCGCCGGCGCGCCGACGACGAGCCAAACGCAAGGGGCGATGACGATCGTCAACGCCGCCGGTTCGCTGTTCGAGGCGCCCGCGCCGGCGAAGACCGGCGGCAGCGTGCAAGACAAAGCGGTTTCGACGATCGCCGTCGACGGGCCCTTTCCGGAGGGCGTCGATGCGGCCGTGCTGGCCGACGGCGGCCTGGCCTTGGCTCGCGGCGCCGGCGACAAGCGGGCGCTGATCGCCGACGGGGCCGGCGCGCTGCATTGGCTGGCTTTGCCCGACCCCTTGGGCGCACCGCCCATCGGATTCGGCAAAGGATTACTGGCGCCCGGGCAATTGGGCCAGGTTTTCGTGCTCGATCCCGCGACGGGGCAGAATTTGATGGCGCCGTTTCAACCTCGGTTGACGGGCGGCGAGGCCTTCGCTTGGAGCGCGCCGGTCCGCCTCGGCGATGAGGAGATACTGCTGGCGGACGGGCGAGCGACGCTCTACCGCCTGGGCGTGGCCGCGAAGCCGCAACCGAATCTGGTCGCGCTGGCCACGGCCGAATTGCCGGGGCCGGTGACGGCGCCGCTCGTGGCGCTGGC
>DATNEC010000284.1:0-5634 GCA_035606815.1 Pirellulales bacterium | reverse complement strand
ACGCCCGGATTGTCGCCCCAATAGTAGCGGCTGGTCGTTTCGGCGCGTGCGGCATACTCCCATTCGGCTTCGCTCGGCAAACGCTTGCCCGCCCACTTGGCGTAAGCCTCCGCATCGAAGAAGCAAACCTGCACGACCGGGTGGTCTTCGCGACCTTCGATATCGCTCTGCGGACCGTCGGGATGGCGCCACGAGGCGCCCGGAATGAACGCCCACCAACGGGCGACATTGTCGAGCGGAACCGGCCCCTCGCTTGGAATGAAAACCAGCGAGCCGGGGACGAGGGCCTCGGGCGGCACGTCGGGAAAGTCCTTGGCGTCGGGCTTGCGCTCGGCGATGGTGACGTAATCGGTCGCTTCGACGAAGGCCGCGAACTGGCGGTTGGTGACCGGATGCTTGTCCATCCAGAAGCCATCGAGCTCGACGGTATGAATCGGCCGCGCATCGCCGAACGGTTCGTAAGCGCTGCCCATCGAATACTTGCCAGGCGGAATCCAGACCATGCCCTCCGGCGCGTCGGTGGGCGGCGGCCCATTGCCGATCGCGGTCGGTTCGACCTCGCCGGCATCCTGTACATTGGCGGTCGCCGGGTCGGGCAGGCGCGAACCGGCTTCGACGATTTGCTGGGTCTTTCGCTTGACGGGAGGCGGATCGCAGCATTCGGCCGCCTGGGAATCGGACTCGACGTTCGCTTCCGCGGCTACGGCTGTCGTCATCTCCGGTTTGGTTCTTGCTTTGCCAGCCGCATAGACCAGCAATCCCAAAACGGCCGCGGCAGCGACCGTGCCGATCACCCTCAGCCAAGCCGATGCCGGCGGCGCCGCGCTGGCCGGCGGCCGGTTCGTCGACGACTGGTTGCGATCGCTCATGGGAATACCTTCTCGGCCGCGCGCTGTGGCTTGGTTTGGCGCCGCCCCGCACGAAGCGGCGCCTGGGATGAAGTCAAGTATAGCCGGTCGTTGTCCCAAAATCATTGTGCACGGCGCGCGGTCGTGAAACCAATCCGCCCCTCGCGAGCGGGCCGGCAAGAACGGCCTCGGTGAAGCTTGGGCGCCGCCCGAGCGTGGGGGCCATGCTCGACACTCGCCGCGGGGACGCTTACACTGAGAACCTTATTGAATTCCCTGGGCGCGGTATCGGATGGCCGTGCCGCCGTCGCCCACGGAAGAGTTCGTCCCCTTAAGCGAATGGTCGATTCCGAACGATTGTTGGCGGCCTACCGGGCCGCTCGTCTCGATCTGTTGGCGCGCCGAGTCCCCGCCGGCCACTGGGAGGGCGAGCTTTCGAGTTCGGCCCTTTCGACGGCGACCGCCGTCAGCGCGCTGGCCCTGGTCCGGCGATACTCGCGCGGCGCCACGCCTCAAGCGGACGAAGATGAAGAGCGGATCAGCCAATTGATCCTGCGCGGGATCGATTGGCTGGCCGATGCCCAAAACGCCGACGGCGGCTGGGGCGACACGGACAAGAGCCTCTCGAACATCGCCACGACCCTGCTCGTGCGGGCCGCCTTTCAGCTTACCTGCGTCCCGGCCGCGCACGCCGATCTGATCGAGCGGGCCGATGCTTGCATCGCGGCCCAAGGCGGCATTGCCGGCTTGCGGCGAAGATATGGCAAAGACAAGACCTTCGCCGTTCCGATTCTTACGAACTGTGCCTTGGCCGGCCTCGTCTCTTGGCACGAGGTCTCCCCGCTGCCTTTCGAGTTGGCCTGCTTTCCGCAGGCTTGGTTCCGCTTTCTCCGGCTGCCGGTTGTGAGCTACGCCATTCCGGCGCTGGTGGCGATCGGGCAGGCGCGATATTTTCATCGCAAGCCTCGCAATCCATTGGCCCGGGCGATTCGGTCTTTGTCGGTCGATAAGAGCTTGCGAGTGCTGGAGCAAATGCAGCCCGCCAGCGGCGGCTTTTTGGAAGCGACCCCGCTGACGAGTTTCGTCGTGATGAGTCTGGCGAGCATCGGTCAAGACCGGCATCCGGTCGTCCGTCGCGGCATCCAGTTTCTCATGGCTTCGGCCCGCCCTGACGGTTCTTGGCCGATCGATACGAACTTGGCGACCTGGGTGACGACGCTTTCGATCAATGCGCTGGCGGCAGAGAAGAGGGTTCCAGGTTCCAAGGTTCCGGGTTCCCGCTTGAGCGAACCGGCGGAAGAGGCGACGGAGCTGGGCGAGATCGGCGAGCGCTGCATCGAGTGGCTGCTCGATTGCCAAGTTCGCCAGGTGCATCCTTACACAGGCGCGGCGCCTGGCGGTTGGGGGTGGAGCGACTTGAGCGGTTCGGTTCCCGATGCCGATGACACGCCCGGCGCCTTGTTGGCCTTGGCGGCCCTGCGGCCGACGATCCACGACGGGCGCGTCGTCGAGCGGATCGAAGCCGCCGCAAGCCTTGGCGTCGGCTGGCTTTTGGATTTGCAGAACTCCGACGGCGGCTGGCCGACATTTTGCCGCGGCTGGGCCAAGCTGCCCTTCGATCGCAGCGGCGCTGATTTGACGGCGCACGCGCTGCGAGCGCTGAAGGCATGGCAAGCCTCGCCACGCTTCGCAGCCGCGGTCGGGCGCGGTTTCGCCTACCTCGAGCGCGAGCAGCGAGCCGACGGAAGCTGGATTCCGCTGTGGTTTGGCAATCAGCACCACCCGAAGGAAGAGAACCCGGTTTATGGCACGGCCCGCGTGCTGTTGGCGTACGGCGATTTTGGCCGGCTGGCCAGTCCGCCGGCGCAGGCCGCCTTATCGTGGTTGGCGGCCCGGCAGAATGCCGATGGCGGCTGGGGCGGCTCTCTGACCTGGAAAAACGGCCGAGCCGGCGGAAAATCGAGCGTCGAGGAGACGGCCCTGGCGGTCGAAGCCTTGTTGGCCGCCGCAGACGCCCGCGAATTGCAAGGCCCGATCGAGCGGGGACTGGCCTGGCTCGTGGAGGCGGTCGAAGGCGGCCGGCACGGCGAAACTTCCCCCCTCGGTTTCTACTTCGCCAAGTTGTGGTATTATGAAAGCCTGTACCCGCTGATCTTTACGGTCGCGGCGGTGGGTCGGGCTGTAGCCAGCCGGGCCGGTCGATCCGTCCCGTTGGAGATCGCCGCGGCCTGGAAGGCCGTGCCAACCGCGAACGCCTGCCGAGCGACCGATTCCTGCCCAACTACTTTGAGATAGCTCGCACTCCTACCTCGCGCTACCGCCCCCGGCGCCAGACCCACGAGGCTTCACCTTGGCGACAGCACCCGTCGGACCCCCTTTGGCCGAACAGATCGGCCAGTCGGCACGTTCCAAGAAGGCCCGCCGCAACACCAGCCATTTGAAATTGGTTCCCGAGACCAAAGCCGCGCGCGAAGAATTGCGGGCCAAATGCGCCGAGGTGGCCGCCCGGCTCGACAAGTCGCGCCCGTTGGGCAAAGACGAGTTGGAAACGATCGCCCGCGCCACTCTGGAACAAGCCGGGCTGGCCGAGGGTTTTTTGGGCTGGACCATGGTGGCCTTGGCCACCGAGTTCTGGGCCAGCCAAGTGGCGGCGGCGCCCTTCGAGCGGCGTTTGTTTCTGTTGCCGCATTGCCTGAAGCACGCCGAAGGCTGTCCGGCCGATTACGACGATTTCGGTCTCGACTGCCGCCGTTGCGGGGCGTGCAGCATCGCCGACTTCCGTACTCGGGCCGAGGAATTGGGCTACAAGGTGTTGGTGGCCGAAGGCTCGCCGATCGTGCTCAAGATCATCGTCAGCGGCTATGTCGATGCGATCGTCGGCGTGGCTTGCCTGAACGTGCTGGAGAAGGCGATCGACAAAATCCTGCTGGCCGGCATCCCCTGCATGGCCGTGCCGCTGCTATCGAGCGACTGCCGCAATACGTCGGTCGATGAAGACTGGGTGATGGACATGATCAACACCCGGCACGAAACGCCGCAGGTGCAGACCAAGACCTACGTCCACCTGATGCGCGCGGCCGCGGGCATTTTCGAACACTCCGAGCTGGAGCGGCTGGCGCCTCGCCTGCGCGGCGGTCCGAGCCTGGCGCAGCTCAACGGGCAGGGCGTCGGCGGGCTCGATCCGGTGGCTGGCACCGAAGCCATCGCTTACGACTTTCTGGCCAAGGGCGGCAAGCATTCGCGGCCCTTCATCACGCTGGCGGTTTACGACGCCCTGACCGGCGGCGGCGCCACGAACGCCGACGGCGCCGAACGAATCGCCGCGTTTCCCGAGACGATCAAGCGGGCGGCGCTGTCCATCGAAACGTTCCACAAGGCTTCGCTCGTTCACGACGACATCGAGGACGACGACCAGTTCCGCTACGGCGACGCCACGTTGCACCGCAAGTTCGGCACGCCGACGGCGATCAACGTCGGCGATTACCTGATTGGTCTGGGGTATCGGCTGATCAGCCGCGACGCGGCGGCGATCGGTCCGGAAGCCGCCGCCGACGTGCTCGATCGGCTGGCCGACGCCCACATGAAACTGGCCGAAGGTCAAGGGGCCGAACTGCTGTGGCGCGATTCGCTCGACAAGCGACTGACGCCCCTCGATGCTTTGAAGATCTATGCCTTGAAGACTTCGCCCGCATTCGAGGCCGCGATCTATTCGGGTCTGCGGCTGGCCGGTGCAGAGCACGATGCGGCCTGGGTCGGGCAGTTCTCCCGGCATTTGGGCGTGGCGTTTCAGATTCTCAACGACTTGGGCGACTGGCGGGGCGACAACCACAACAAACTGCTGGCCGGCGGCGACGTGCTGGGCGGCCGTCCGACCGTGCTCTGGGCCTTGGCGTTGGAAGGCTCGAACGAACAGGATCGCGCGGAGTTGGAATCGCTCGCCGGCGAGAAAGAGATCAACGAGCAAGCGATCCATCGCATCAGACAGCTTTATCAGTCGGCGGGCGTGTTCGAAAAGGCGTCGCGGCTCGTCGACAAATACCAGGAACGGGCGGAGGCGGTCGCCGATGAAGTGCAAAGCGAGGAATTGCGACGGTTACTGTATTATCTCGTCGATACCGTCCTCGAGCGCACTTCGGAGCCGGCGCCGCAGGTTGTCATGCCCGCCTTGTCGGTCGCCGGGGCGCCCGCCGCCGCGCCGTAAGCCTACCCAGCTTGAGTGCGGGTCCAGTCAGGACTCACGATGCCGAGCCAACCGCACCCCATGACGCCCGATCTCGATACGCTCGCCGGCTTGTTCTACCGCTCGCGCGAGCAGTTAGGCGATTTCACGGAAGTGACGCCTGACGAAATGCCGCAGCCGACCCGCCGCCTGTTGGCGCATAACGATCACATGACTGTGACGGTCGAAGAGTTCCATCGCTCGCCGGTCAACGTCCGCGTGCTGGACAAATTGATCACCCCCCAGCACTACGCCCGCAAGATTCTGCTCGAGCGCCAGTCCGACGGTCTGGTCGTGCAGTACGGCATCATGCGGGTCAATTTCGACTATCTTTCGCCCGAAGTCGCCCGCGAGATTCAAAGCGAGGCCGCGCCGCTGGGTCGAATTTTGATCGAACACAACGTCTTGCGCCGCGTACAATTGTTCTCGCTGTGGCGCGTCGAGATGGGCGCCGAATTGCAGACGCTGTTTGGCGCCCGGCCGGGAATCGCCTATGGGCGGACGGCGATGATCGACTGCAACGAGGAGCCTGCGGTAGAATTGGTCGAGATCGTCACTCCGCTCGAC
>DATNEC010000538.1:0-10929 GCA_035606815.1 Pirellulales bacterium | reverse complement strand
AGCGACCACGCACACGATGTTCAAAGAGGCCAACGGACTACGCCACACGCTTCTAGCCGATCCGAATGGGGAGTTGGCAACACGGCTCGGGGTGCCGGCGACCGCCTGCAAGCGACGAGTTCGCGCCGTCAACACCAACCGCAAGCCACTGCTGGATTCCGATGGCAAGGCCATCTTCGTAGAGCGGCCCATGACGTTGGCTCGCTGGACGATGGTCGTGGATAGGAATGGCAAGATCGCCTCTCTGCGAACGATCGTCCATCCAGAGACCGACTCGGAAGACGCGCTCAAGATCGTCGCGGCGCTCTCCAAATAGATACGCCTACGCGAACACGACAGACGCGGCATCAATTCTGGCGCATCTCGAAGCATGGGCAAACTTGCTATTCAGGACGTTGGGGCCGGCGCGGTTCGTCGGCGCCGCCTTGCCCAGGGCCTCGTCCGCCGCCGCCAAAGGCGCGACCGAAACCTTCGGCCCACTTCGTCAATTCGTCTCGGCTGAGCTTGCCGTCCTTGTCGGCGTCGAACTCCATGACTCGATCGACGACGTCTTTAGGGTTCGGCGGAGCAAAACCGCGGAACCCGCCGGGCCCGCCCGCGCCACCGCCCGCCCCGCCGGGTCCGAATCCTCCGCGGCCGCCGGCGCCTCCCGCGCCACCTGCTCCGCCGGGGCCGAATCCTCCAGGGCCGCCAGGACCGGGGCCAGGGCCGAAGCCGCCGAAGTCGGGCGCCAACTCCGCGGCGGCGACTACGCCGTCCTTGTCCTTATCGAGCTTTTTCAGCGCCGCAACCGCTTTTTTGATTTCCTTCTCCGAGAGATTGCCGTCGCCATCGGCGTCGAGGGCCTTCATGATCGGCAATTGGAAACGACCGCCGCCGAAGCCTCCGCCCGGCCCGCCGGGAGCATTAGGGCCGCCGGCAGCACCTGCGCCGCCGGGCGCACCCGGACCATCAGCAGCCCGATCCCGTGCGCCGCGAGAGCGATCTTGCCCTTCGGGGCGCTGAGCATCGACGGACGTCACGGCGAAGGCCGCCAAAAGAGCCGAAAGCAGGACGAATGCACGTCGCATGAAAGCATCCTCCAAATTTGCGTGAAAAAGGGAAATCGGCGCAAGGCCGAAAGAGGCAAAACCGCGGCACACGACGAAGAGCGATCGGCGCAGCAAACACTCAAAGCGAACTGGGCCAAGACCTCATCTTAAGTGCGCGGCCGGGCCGCAATGGTTACTTAGCCGCCGCGGCATCCGACGGCATTACGGCACGGCCAGCTTCTCGATGCGACCGACTTCTTCCGTCGTCAGGCGGAAATCGAAGATCTCCAGATCGGCTTGCATGTGATCGGCGTTGGTCGTCCCCGTAAGAGGCACGATCCCGAGTTCGACGGCGAAGCGGAAGATGATCTGGCTGACGCTGCGACCGTGGCGTTCGGCAATCTGGGCCGCTTCGCCGCGCGCCAGCGCCTCGCGATTGGCGGTCAGCAGGGAAAAGCCTTGGTAAACCAGATCGCTGGCGGCGCAAAACTCGCGGATGCGGCGGTCCCAACCTTGGATGGCATAACATCGATTCTGAACGAAGCGCGGCCGCACGCGAGCCTGATCGCAGAGCCGCTCTAGTTGTTCGAGAGCGACGTTGCTGACGCCGAGCATGCGCACCCGGCCGCTGTCGTGGAGGGCTTCCATGGCTCTCCAAGCCTCCCAGTCGGCCGCGGAGAGCCCGACCCGCTCGGCGGGGCCGTGCAAGAGGTACGAGTCGATCGTCGCGACGCCCAGATGTTCGAGCGAGCTGGCGAACGATTGTTCGACCTGGGCCGCGATCGGCGCTGCCGGATCGTAGGGCAGGCGATGATCTTGCCCGCCGCTGAATGTGAACTTCGTCTGCAAAAAGAGCTCCTCGCGAACAACCAGGCCGCGATCGACCGCCGCCGCGATCGCCGCCCCGACCGCGGCCTCGTGATAATGGCGGCGCTGGTTCGCCGTGTCGATGCCTCGAAAGCCCTGTTCCAGAGCCAATTCGGTCAGCCGTTGCGTGCGGTCCTCCTTCCAGGCCGTGCCGTAAAGAAAACGAGGCGCCTGAAGGTTTTCGATCGGCAAGGTTCGGACGGACATGAATCTCTTCCGGTTGCACATTGAGCGCCGCGCGGAATGTTATCCTACGCTTGTTTGGCGAGCGTTCGTAGAGCCGGCGCTGCGTCAACGCATTGTTGGCAGACGAGCGACAAGGAACGAGCGAGGGTGAATTCGATTCCCTCAAGCAGCGGCCCGGCAAGCCTGTAGCCTCTTTTCTCCGTGCCTTTGGCCCGTTACGCTAACGGCTGCGTCACTGGCCGGCTGGTTCCTCCGTTTCTCATTTCGGGAGGCCGCGCGTGGCAACCATCCTTGAACTCCGCGTCAATGGGTCGACGCACCGCGTCGAGTCCGATCCTGGGCAAAGCCTGCTGAGCGTGTTGCGGGACGTGCTGGAGTTGACCGGCTGCAAGTACGGCTGCGGCGAAGGGCAATGCGGCGCCTGCACCGTGCTGGTCGACGGCAAGGCCGTGCGATCGTGCATCACGGCGATCGAAGAGTGCGCGGGCAAGTCGATCAGGACGATCGAGGGCCTGGAGCAAAATGGGCGGCTGCATCCGCTGCAAGAGGCGTTTCTCGACGTCGGGGCCATGCAGTGCGGCTACTGCACCTGCGGCATGATCATGTCGGGCGTGGCGCTGCTTGAGCGGAAGGGCGATCCGTCGGTCGAGGAGATCGTCCACGCCATGGACGGCAACATCTGCCGCTGCGGCACGTACGCGCGGATCGTCGAAGCCATCCGCCAGGCCGCCGAAACGATGCAAGGAGCCGCCCGATGACCCGCACGCCGCGGGCCGATTCGCCGCTCGCCGATTCGCCGCTCGCCGATTCGCCGCTGGAAGACGACTTTCCCTTGGAGCCCGAACGCTACGAATTGTTCGAGGCGCCGCGCTACCGCTTCGATCTCGATCGCCGCGATTTTCTGAAAATCGCCGGGGGCGGAATCGTGGTCTGTCTATTTTGGACCGAAGCGCCGGCCCAAGAGCGCGGCCGCCGGGGATTTGGGGGCGGACGCGGCTTCGGCGGCGCCGTGCCGCAGGAACTCGGCGCCTGGTTGCACGTCGACGAGACCGGCCAGGTCACCGTTTACACGGGCAAGGTCGAGATCGGGCAGAACATCCGCACGTCGCTCAGCCAGGTCGTGGCCGAAGAGCTGCGCTCGCCCGTCGAGGCCGTGCGGCTGGTGATGGCCGACACCGACCGCGTGCCGTTCGACGCGGGCACCTTCGGCAGCGGCACCACGCCGCGGATGGCGCCGCAGCTTCGCCGGGTCGCCGCCGCCGCCCGTGAACTGCTGCTCGATTTGGCGGCCGAAAAGACCCAGGCCGATCGGGCGACCTTGACCGTGGCCGACGGCCGGGTGACCCACGCCGCGACAAAGCAGTCGTTTTCGTTCGGCGAATTGACGCACGGCCGGAAGCTGACGAAGGCGATCGCCGCCGACGTCGCCGTCACGCCGGCCGCCGAGTGGAAGATCGCGAGCACGTCGGTTCCCAAGGTCGACGGCCGGGCGATTGTCACCGGCAAACACCAGTACGCCAGCGACGTGAAACTGCCCGGAATGCTCTACGCCAAAGTGCTGCGGGCGCCGACGTTGAACGCGAAGCTGGCTTCGGTCGACGTAAAAGCGGCCGAGGCTCTGCCGGAGGTCACTGTGGTTCACGACGGCGAATTCGTCGGCGTCGCGGCGTCCAGCGAGTCTCGCGCCGAACAGGCCCTGGCCGCGATCCGGGCTGAGTGGACTTCGCCGCCGCAAGCGTCCGACAAGACACTCTTCGCCGATTTGAGCAAGGAGAGCCGCGGCGCTCGCGGCGGGGGCGGGTTCGGCGGAGGGCGGGGCAATCAAGAACAGGGCTCGGTCGAAAAGGGTCTGGCCGAAGCGGACCATCGCGTGAAGGCGACGTACACCGTGGCCTACATCGCGCATTGCCCGTTGGAACCGCGCGCGGCGGTCGCCCAGTGGCAGGAGGGCAAGCTGACCGTCTGGACCGGCACCCAGCGGCCGTTCGGCGTGCGCAGCGATCTGGCCCGCGCTTTCGCCCTGCAGGACGATCGCGTTCGCGTGATCGTGCCCGACACGGGTTCCGGGTACGGCGGCAAGCACCAGGTCGAGGCGGCCGTCGAAGCCGCGCGGCTGGCGAAGGCCGCCGGCAAGCCGGTCAAGCTGGTTTGGACCCGCGAAGAGGAATTCACTTGGGCCTACTTCCGCCCGGCGGGCGTGATCGACGTCGAGGCCGGCACCGCCCAGGACGGCACGCTCACCGCCTGGGATTTTCACAACTACAATTCCGGCGCCTCGGCGATCCGTCCGCTGTATGAGATTGCCAACCAGCGCTCGGCGTTCCACGGCTCCGACGCTCCGCTGCGGCAAGGCTCGTACCGCGCCCTGGCGGCGACGGCGAACCACTTCGCCCGCGAATGCCACATCGACGACCTGGCCCGCGAGGTGAAACTCGACCCGCTGGCATTCCGTCTCAAGAACCTCGCCGATGGGCGGCTGCGGGCCGTGCTCGAAGCGGCCGCCGCAAAATTCGGCTGGGGCGGCGCCAAGCCGGCGGCCGGCCGCGGCTTCGGCATCGCGGGCGGTTCGGAAAAAAGGAGCTACGTCGCCACCTGCGCCGAAGTGGCGATCGACAAGCCCGGCGGCAAGCTGCGGGTCGTGCGGCTCGTCACGGCGTTCGAGTGCGGCGCCGTGTTGAACCCTGACCATCTGAAAAGCCAGGTGGAAGGCGCCGTCGTGATGGGTCTCGGCGGCGCGCTGTTCGAGGCGATCCGCTTCGAGGACGGCAAGCTGCTCACCGCCGCGTTCTCCGATTACCGCGTCCCCCGCTTCCGCGACGTTCCGCAACTCGAAACGGTGTTGCTCGACCGCAAAGATCTCCCCTCGGCCGGCGCCGGCGAGACGCCCATCGTCTGCGTCGCCCCGGCGATCGGCAACGCCATCTTGCAGGCGACCGGCGTGCGGCTACGGTCGTTGCCGATGGCGCCGGACGGGGCGGTGCGCGCTTGAAGATCTTCATGCTCGGAGAGGCTGACGAACGGGCGGAGATGGAATCCTCTCCAGGGTTCCTCGCTCCTGGTAGAGGTTAGGAGCGGGCGAAGCGATCGCCTTGCCTTGCTCTTCATGCAGATAGTGGACCTGTCCCCTTTAGCGACCCAAAGCGATCCCAAAGAAGTAAGAATTGCGATGGCTGAATTTCATTTTTATGGGTCCGACCACGACAGTCTCCGCGTGATCGATGCTATTCTCGATGGTGGTGACATTTGGCTGACGCCTAGCCTAAATTATCCCACCAGATACGCAAAGGCATTCAGCAAGGTTGAAAATGGGCTCTTAGAATCGCTTAAGGTAAATAGGCGATTATATATCACTGGATCCTTTTCGCGTGAGCCGTTGCGCCTTCAAGAAGTCAAAGGCGGAAAGTATGACGGGACGTGCATTGTCGAGGAGCGGTTGGGTGGCCCCGCAATGTCGATTTCCCTGCCAATGTGTAAGCTTCTTGATCAGAATATGTATCATCTTGGGCCCGGCAGTCTTTTTTGCCAGAACGTCTTTTGGGGCGATGACGGCGGCGAATATAACGCGCCGACTGAGGTAAAGGCTGCATATGCGATTTTGCGCAAGCGGATCAAATCGGTGTTATGTCGGCAACGGGTGAGTGATGAAACTGTTTACATTGGCAGGGATGGATTTGAATTGCTAGAGCAAGGCAAGGCATGGATCCTTAGTAATGGGAGCTGGCTTGACGCGTCCGGAGCGGTTGTCAAATCGAATTTGGCAAGGCCATGAGGCGCGGTGTTACCGGTCACGCCCGTCCCCAGCCGGTGATGGCAATTTGGTGTTCGCACCACGCCCGAAATCGGGGCAGATAAAGAGGACAGGTCCATTAGTGCAAATATCGGGGCGCTGACCGCAGGGCCGTGCAGGTCAAGGCTCTGAGATCCTTGGGGCATCAGGAGTTATTCAGGGACGTTGGCGCCGACGCGGTTCGTCGGCGCCGCCTTGGGGCAAAGGCTTCATCGTTAAGGGTGCGCGGCCCGGCTGCAACTGTTACTTCGTTCGCGGCCCGATTCTAGTGAGCTTGGCGAGACACACCAAGCCACTTCCCCGGTATAATCGGAAGGTCAGCGCGCTGGCCAGCCATGAGGAGCGACCAGAAGACGCAGCTTGGCTGCTGAGCAGACGCGGTTATCTTGGGAAAGTTGGCCAGCTTGGCCGGGCGGGTATCAGGGATTAGCAACAGGCTAGGCCGTGCGAAGATGGCCACATTCACGCGGTCATCTTGGGAAAGTTGGCCATCTTGGCCGGGAACGCATCAGGGATTAGCAACAGGCCCGGGCGGCGAAGATGGCCACATTCATGCAGTCATCTTGGGAAAGTTGGCAATTTTGGCCGGGTAGGCGTCGGCGTCCAGGGATTACCAGCGGACCCGGCCGGCGAAGATGGCCACGTCCACGCGGTCATCTTGGGAAAGTTGGCCATCTTCGCACGAAACAGCAAATCGCAGGCGCCCGCGGCTAGGCTTCTACGCCCAACAGCTTGCAGGCGTCCTTGTAGCCGGCGGCGCGGAAGCCGTGCTTGTCGTCGCGATTGTAGCCGTAGGCGCTGGCGGTCACGCGGGCCAGACCTACGATCTGCCGCCAACGGAAAGCCGGCCGAATCGTCCGGTATTCCTCGCGGACCGTGTGGAAATACTTCTCGCCGTGCAAGCGGCCGTCTTCGCTGATGGCGTACTTCAACATGAGGTCGAACACGGGCTCGACGGCGTAGCCGCGATCGCCATAAATCTGGATCGCCGCCGCGGCCCGAGGCTGGTCGTTATGCCGAATCGCGTCTTCCGTTTCCGCGAGCAGTCCGGCGGCATCGTCGATTTTGACGAGGGCGCGGTGCTCGTCCGTGGGATAGGCGGGCGTTTGGAAGGGCGACGCCTGCACGCCCACGTGGTAGGCGGCGACGATCAGCCCCGACACCGCATGCCGCGCTTCGCCCACGCGGGCCATGTTTCGCCAGGCGTTGCTCGCGTCGGACGAATGCACGCCGGCCGAATCGCCATGCGTCCGCCACCAGTTTCCGCCGGCGCCCTGGCGAAGCACGAACAGGTTCGACGCCAGCGAGATCGCCTCGCCGACGACTTCCGGATCGATGCCTTCGGCCAACGCGGCGGCGACGACTTCCGCCGCGCGGGCGTTCGGGCCGTTGTAGATCGCCTGGCTGAGTTGATCGACGGCGGCGTCGCCCGGATCGCGCTTGCCGAGCGACTTGCCTTCGAGCTTGTATTGATCGAGCAGCTTCGGCACGATCGCGCGGATCGGCGATTCGGGCTGTTTATGCGCAATTCGCTGCTCCTCGTGATTGGCGCAGAAGCGGATGCACTGCCGCAAGATCGAATAGGAGTATTCCTTGCCCAGCAACCCCACCAAGCCATAGGTGCGGTGGGCGAATACGAAGCGGTGAACGTTCAGATCGTCCTGCATCGCCATCTGCAGCGCGTTGAACGAATCGAGCGGCGAATCGGCGACCGACGCCAACAGCGCCTCGCCCTGCTTGACGTCCGGCTTCCGGCAGGCGTCGCGAATCTGCACGCTCAAATCGCCCTCGGCCGGATGCTCGCCGGGGTGCATGTCGTGCATGGCGGTCGTCGAGGCGCCGCCGACTCCCTGGATTTGCTGCGAGTTGCGGTAGAGCACCTTCAACACGGGCAGCAGTTGCCGGTTGCCCGACAGTTGACCGCTCATTTGCAATGCCGGCAGCATCGCCATGGCGGTATGAAAACCGACATAATCGCAACCGCCGAACGTGACGGCGTTGGCCAAGGCCCCGGCGCCAATCAGCTTCTTCAGATCGACGTCGCCCTTCAAGAATCGTTCGGCGAGCATCGGCTGAAGCTGGCCAGGGGGCGTGGCCCGCATCAAGTCGACCAGGCCCGCGTATTCGCCCAGAGGAATGCCATCCGAGCCTTGCTCGGCGAAAGCCGTTGAAAAACCGAGATCGTTGGCCAGCGAAGCCCCCAGGCCCGCGGCCAACATGCCTCGACCGACATCCGACATAAATGCGCGACGATTCGTGGGAGTCATGGAATCCTCCTGGGGGGTGGCGACCGCGAGCGGCATGCCCGCCGTGGGCGTTTCGGACCAGCTAATTTCTAGAACGCGGGCGCGTTACACACTATGCGGGTCAGATCACTCGGGAGTGATCAGGCCGGGGTTCGGCCGAGGTCTGCGACGCATCCGCAGACGCGATTGTAATGCCAGATTATTATTACAGATAGAAACCGGCGGCGCCTTGCGATGCGGCGGGCGGATTTTCGGGCGGCAGGGCCGTCCATCGCCGCCGGGCCTTCATCGCCAACCACACCACGACGCCCCCGAGCCCCCCGGAGCCTGCGGCGATCACGATTAATCGACCCGTCAATCCGGCGTCGGTGAGCGGCCCGGCAAACTCGCCGAAGTTGAACAAGGAATGTTCGTGCCGCACGACAATGCAGCCGCAAAGGGAGGGCAGCAGCGATAGCAACGCGATCTTTCCTGGCATCGTCGGTCTCCGTCGCCTTCTCGGCGAATGCCCGGCGTAACTTAGCTGCCGTTTTGCAAACGGGTCAAGACCAACTCCGCGGCGCGGCGGAGTCACCGGTTACATGCCGTCAACCGCTCAACGCGGCGATCAGGATACGACGTGCAGTCCGCCCGGCCCGTCGGCCGGCGGCAAATCGAGCGGCACGCGGCGGGCCTCGCACCACAGGTCTTCCAAGGCGTAGTATTCGCGCGCCTCGGGCTCGAACAAGTGGATCACCACGTCGCCGTAGTCGAGCAGAATCCAGCGGCTGTCCTGGTAGCCTTCCAGCCCTAGGCGGCGGTCGCCCATCTCGTCTTCCAGCTTGTGGTCGATTTCCTCGCTGATGGCGTGCAACTGGCGGCGGCTGCTGCCGGTGGCCACGACGAAGTAGTCGAACACGGGGGTCACTTCGCGCATGTCGAGCACCACGATGTCTCGTCCGCGATTCTCGGCCGCGGTGCGCGCCGCCGCCAGCGCGAGTTCGAGGGAACGACCGGATTGCGACGCAGACGATTGCAGACCGATGCTGGAAATGGCCACGCGGTTCCTTTCATGTCAGGCAGCGAAGCGCCCGGCTCCATTCTATACAGACGAGACGGCCGTGTCAGCCAAATGGTTCACTCGGCGGACGAAAGCCGCCAAATGCCGCGTCTACCTCCTTAAGACTCGAAACGCGGCAAGATGCCGCGTCTACTTTCTTAGAACACGCCCAAGGCCGTCAGGCTATACCGCACCACCAACCCGGCGGCCACAACGCTGACCATGCTCATCAGCTTGATCAGAATGTTCAAGCTGGGGCCGCTGGTGTCTTTGAACGGGTCGCCGACGGTGTCGCCGACCACGGCGGCCTTGTGCGGGTCGGTGCCCTTGCCGCCGTGATGGCCGGCCTCGATGTACTTTTTGGCGTTGTCACAGGCGCCGCCCGAGTTCGACATGAACACGGCCACGCAAAAGCCGGTGGTCAAGGCCCCGGTGAGCAGGCCCATCACGCCGCCGACGCCCAACAACAACCCGACGACCACGGGCACGGCCAAAGCCAGCAGCGAGGGAACGACCATCTCGCGCTGGGCGGCCTTGGTGCTGATCGCCACGGGCGCCGCGTAGTCGGGCAGATCGGTCCCTTGCATGATGCCCGGCTTCTCGCGGAACTGCCGGCGGACTTCTTCGACCATGCCCTTGGCGGCGCGGCCCACGGCCTTCATCGTCATGGCGCAAAACACGAACACGGCCATCGAGCCGAGGAAGGCCCCGACCAGCACCTTGGGATTCATCAAGGTCACGTCGTAATAACGCATGAAGTCGGGCAGCGTGGCCGTTTTGACGCTGGTCAGCATCGCGCGGGTCTTGGCGAACGTGAGCGCCTCCTGGTCTCCGATCGTCTCGCGCGTCAGCAGATCTTGCGGCACGGCAGCCGGGCCTTTGCTGAAATCGACCTTGCGCCAATCTTCCATCAACCGCGGATCGCTGGCGTCTTCCGGATCGACCAGCCAGCCGCTGCGGCGGCCGTCTTCGCCGACTTCGACGACGAACTGCCGCGACAGCTTGTAGAAGCCCGGATCGGCCTGCTCGCTCACCGAGGCCTCGCCCCAGCGGTCGAAGCCGACGCGAACTTCTTCGATATACGCGGCCAGCAGGGCCAGGGCCGTCAGCGCCGCCGATCCGATAGCAAAGCCTTTGCCGGTGGCCGCCGTCGTATTGCCGAGGCTGTCGAGCGCGTCGGTCCGCTCGCGGACGATCGGATCCAAGCCGGCCATTTGGGCGTTGCCGCCGGCGTTGTCGGCGATTGGGCCGTAAGCGTCGGTGGCCAGCGTAATGCCCAGCGTGCTGAGCATCCCCACGGCGGCGATGCCCACGCCGTACAACCCGATCGCGAAGTATTCGACGTCGTTCATCAACTCGATGTCGCCGATGGCGAAGCCGAACGACAGCAGCGTGCCGATGCAGACGACGATCACCGGGAACCAGGTGCTCATCATGCCTTCGGCGATGCCGCCGATGATGACGGTCGCCGGGCCGGTCAGGGCCTGATCGGCCAGGGCCTTGGTCGGCGCGTATTCGTCGCTGGTCGAGTACTCGGTCCATTTGCCGATCAGCCAGCCTGCCACCAACCCGACGATCACGCTCAAGCTGACGCCGATGTAGGTCGGCATCAGCCACTTGGTCAAGAAATAGGCCGCGACGACGACCAGCACCGTCGACAGATTGATGCCGCGGGCAAGCGCCTTGAGCAGCGTCTTCTGCGAGGCGTCTTCCTCGGTGCGGACCATGTAAATGCCCAGGATCGACAGAAAGATGCCGGCGCCGGCGATGGCG
>DATNEC010000528.1:0-3706 GCA_035606815.1 Pirellulales bacterium | reverse complement strand
TCTCCCGGAGGGAGAGGGAGTTCGCGGGCCAGGCTCTAAGCCCCAACCACCAATCCCAACCCCCGCATCCGGCCTTGCGGCCGTCGCGACTTCTTGCCAAACTGCCGCCCCCGAAACTTTGCGACGGGCCATTTCTGAAATCATTTCCATCTCCAGGGGCGGCGACGAAACTGCGCCTCGACGGATTTGTTGATGCGGCGAATCGGCTGGACCGCTGTGCTTGCCTGCTGTGCGCTCTCGGGCTGCGCATCGCCGGTGTTCGTCATCCCCCAGCCGAATCCCGCCTTCGTGCCGATCGCCGACAGCGAGCGCCTGTGGAACACGCTGGTCGATGTCGTCGACGATTCGTACACAATCGACCGCGAGGAACGCGTGCGGCTGGTCTACGATCCGCAAACGGGGCAAAACACCCTGACCGAGGGCCGGATCGACACGCACTTCGAACTCAGCGCCGGCTGGCTCGAACCGTGGCGCAGCGACACGGTCACCTTCTACGACAAGCTGGAAAGCACGTTGCAGTCGATGCGCCGCAAGGCGGAGGTTCACGTCGTCGCGGTCAACGGCGGATTCACCGTGGAAGTGAACGTCTTCAAGGATCTTGAAGACGTGCCGCGCCCGCTCTATTCCACGGCCGCCGCCGGCACGTTGCGATACGACACCTCGCAGCGGCACACCAAGACGATCGTGACGGAGCAGCCGGTGGTGACGGGCTGGATTCCGCAAGGCCGCGATCCGGCGGCCGAGCAGTTCATCATCAACCAGTTGATGAGCCGGTTGGGAATCTTGCCGCCGGCGTGGCGCCGAATGCCGGTGTTTTATCGACCGCCGCCGACGCCTGAGCCGTCCGGGCCGTAGCGGCGGCGCTCGGCGACTCGGCCGCCAGCGGGAGCTTGATCGTGAAGGCCGTCCCTTTGCCGACGGTGCTTTCGACCCGAATTCGCCCGTGATGCGCTTCGATGATGTCGCGGCAGGCCGAAAGCCCCAGGCCGCTGCCGCCTTTGCCGCTGGCGTCGGGGCCTTTCTTGGTGCTGAAGAACGGCTCGAAGATCCGCCGCAAGGCGTCGGGCGCAATGCCGCAGCCGTTGTCGCGGACCATCAATTCGACCATCCCCGAAGCCGGCTCGCAGCCGAGGCGGATCACGACCCGGCCACCCTCGGGCATGGCCTGCCGGGCATTGATCAACAAATTCAGCAGCACTTGCTGAATCTGATTCGGGTTGGCCAGAGCCAACGGGGTCGGCTCGATCTGTCGTTCGACTGCGATCCGGTACTTGTTCATCTCGCGTTCGAGCAACAGCAGGGAGTCGTCGATCAGCTTGACCATGTCGGTCGGCTCGAACGATCCTGAGCGGTTGCGCGCGAAGCCCAGCACGGTGTTGGTGATCTTCGCGGCGCGGTTGCCGGCGGCGAAGATCTTTTCGAAGGCCTTCTGGCGGGTTTCCTGGTCTTTGTGCCGCATCCCCATCTTGGCATAGTTGATGATCGTCATCAGCACGTTGTTGAACTCGTGAGTCGTCGTGCTCGCCAGTTCGCCGAGCGCGGTCAGGCGCTGGGCGTGGGCCAGTTGCTCCTTGAGCATCGCGATTTGCTCTTCCGGGCTAAGCTCGCCGGCGCTGTCCGTAGTCATGCGTCTGGTTTCCCCTCGCCGGTCTTCAACGTTTCCAAGCGGTCCGTTCATGGCTACCAATGGCATCGTCGCTTTCATCTGGGCAACTGAAACGGCAACGAGTATAATCTCGCGACGTAAGTCCTAATTGCCAAGGAAGTTGGCGAATTGGAGAAGCTGGGATGCACACGGCGGACTTGCTGGATCACGCGCTGCGGGCGGCCGAGCGGTTGGGTTACAAAATTCGCCAAGAGTGGCTCGGCGGCAGCGGCGGCGGAGATTGCGAAATCCAGGGCCAGAAGTGGATCTTTGTCGATCTGGCGCTAAGCCCGCCCGACCAGTTGCAACTGGTCGTTGAAGTCCTTCGGCGAGAACCTCGGGCGACGACGTTGGATTTGACGCCTTCGTTGAAGCGGCTGATTCCCGAGAAAAAAGCCGCGTGAGCGTGAGGGGGCTGGGTGGGCGGGGAGCGGGGCCGAGATTCCCTCAGTCCTCATTCCGGCCTTTCGCCGCGATACAGTCCGGCGGCCTCGATGTACTTCTCGACGGCCCGCGGCGTCTGGTAGCGAATGCTCAACCCCGCTGCGACGCGGCGACGGAAGTCGCGGCTGCTGAGGCCGATCTCCGGCATCTGCACTTGGTTCCGGCGAATTTCGTCGAGACGTTCGGGCGACACGAGAGGCGCCAGCGCGCCCAGATCGGGGGGCGGCGCCCCCGACCGGCCGACAATCACCGGCAGCGCCAGTTCGCAAATTCGCCGCGGCTCTCGCCACTGCGGCAAATCCCTGAGCGAATCGGCGCCCAGCAAGAAAAACAGTTCGCGATCGGGCGCCTCGGCTTTGAGTTGCGCCAAGGTGTCGACAGTGAAGCTCACTCCGCCCCGCTCGACCTCCAACCGCGAAACGGCAAATGCCTCGTGGCCGCCGGTCGCCAATTCGAGCATTTCGACCCGCCGCGCGGCGGGCGTCAGCCCCTGTCGTTGCTTGTGCGGCGGCGACGCGGCGGGCACGAACCAGACTTGATCCAGCCGGCATGCCTCGCGGCACAATTCTGCCAACAGCAAATGGCCGTAGTGGACCGGATCGAACGTGCCGCCGAAAACTCCCAATCGCATGCGCTCAGTATCAAGGGCGGCGGGCCGCTTGAAAAGGGGCGCGGTCACTCTTCATCGCGAATCACGGCTTGATCTTTTTCGACGGGCGGTTGGGTGACCTCGCTGGGCCGCTCGGTGGCGTCGAGCAAGCGTTGCCGGCGCCGGTCCCAGGCGTCGCGCGCCGCCAGCCGCGCTTCTTCCCACGGCAGCGAGGGCTTGGCGGTGGTCCAGCCGCGCTGCAACTCCGGCTCGATCTCTTCGAAATACGTCCCCTCGAAGCGCTCTCCGGCTTCCCAGCCGTAACGGTATGCAGGCTCGAAATCCTCGTATTTGTGCTCGGGCCTCACGTAGGGCTGCTCGGGAAAGTGCTCGCGAAAGTAAATGTCCTCCTGCGTGAACGATTCGGCGATTTGCTTTCCCGCCATCCCTCCCAGGATCGCACCGACCGCCGCGCCCGCGGCAGCCCCGATCGGCCCGGCGATCGCCCCGCCGGCCGCGCCGATGGCGGCGCCGGCGATGCCGCCGCCCGCGGCCGTCGCGGCCACGGCGACCGGGTGCTGTTCTTCTTCCTCGTGGCGTTTGGTTTCGCTGCTGTCTTCCGGCTTGGCTTCATGCTCGTGCGCCGAGAGAGCAGCTTTTCCTTTGTGCATTGACATGGCTGACTCCTCGATGGCTAACCGAGTTGCTAAGAATCTAGGGCTCTCAAAAACCATGAGAAGTGCAAGCCGCGTGCCAAAGGCCCATTTGGGTCACCGCAAATAACGGGCGAGTCACGAAGATCCTTGATGTGCGGCCGGATTTCGCCTCGCTCGTCGCACAGCTCCGATGTAGCTGCGAGTGCTCTTGCGACAATTGCGCGAGCAGGCCGCGCACGCTGTCGGCAGCCAGGCGCAAAGCTCGGCTTGGCCGCCGCAGCACGATCGCACGGCGTGCGGAATCGTGAGGCGAATCGTGGGAACAGCCGCGGACATCGCCCAGAAACATATCGCCCGGGCGGGGCAAGGTCG
>DATNEC010000519.1:0-12029 GCA_035606815.1 Pirellulales bacterium | reverse complement strand
CGTGCCGCTGTTGTTTCTCGGCGTCGCCGAGATGATCGCGGCGCTCGTCACGCCGCACCTCAGCCACGATTGGGAAGCCGGCCGCCGAGACTCCGTGCCGCGGCGGCTGAACTTGATTCTCAAGCTGTTCGCGCTGGCCGTAACCGCCGGTTCGTGCTTGGTCTTGCTCGGCTCCGGCTGGCTGTTTGGCGTGGCTCTTGGAGGGAAATACGCGGGCGGCCTGGCCGTGTTGCCGTGGACGTTGACGGCCTGCGCCTGGGGAGCGCTAGCGGTCGTGGCGGCGAATTATCTGTGGTGCGCCGAACGACCGAAGCTGGCCAGCCTGGCCATGCTGGCGGGTTTCGTCGTCAACGTCGGACTGAACTTGTGGCTCTTGCCGCGGTACGGTTTGCTCGGCGCCGCAACGGCCACGGCCCTGGGCAACGCCGTCTTGCTGCTGGTCACCTATGCAGCAGCCTCGGCAATCGGCATGCGGCCCGATCGCGGCGCGTGGATCATGGCTGGCGCCGCTCGCGCTCGGTTTTGGAGCGTGGCCGGCGCTGGCAGCCTTGGCGGCGATCGTCGGCTTGGGCGCCGCGACGAACCTGCTGTTGAACGAAGACGAAAAGCGGCAGCTTGGCGCCGGCATGGTCGCCGGTTGGATGCGGCTGCGGCCCTTGGTCGGCCCATTCAGCGAGCTAAGCTTGAAGATGCGAATTCCCAACCTCCTCTTCCGCCGCCGCAAGCTCTTGCAGCCGCCCGCCGATCGCGGCCCGTTGCGCGTGATGTTCGTCATAACGTGCATGCCAGTCGGCGGCGCCGAAACGTTGCTGGTCAACCTCGTGCGGCGGATGGACCGCACTCGCTTTCAGCCCGAGCTTTGTTGCCTGAAATACTTCGGCCCCTTGGGCGAAGCGCTGGCCGAGGAAATCCCAGCCTTCAGCGGATTGCTCCGACACAAGTTCGACGTTCGCGTGCTCGGCCGGCTGACCCGCTTGCTCGTCGAGCGGCGGATCGACGCGGTGATTACCGTCGGCACGGGCGGCGACAAAATGTTCTGGGGGCGGCTGGCGGCTTGGCGCGCTCGAGCGCCGGTGATCGCGTCGGCCTTGCATTCGACTGGGCTGCCCGACCGCGTCGAATGGCTCAACCGGCGGCTGGCGCCGCTGACCGACGCCTTCATCGCCGTGGCCGCTCCGCACGCCCAGTATCTGGCCGACTGCGAAGGGTGTCCGCCGGCCAAGGTGCGGGTGGTTCCGAACGGCGTCGATGTCGAGCGGTTTCGGCCAATGGCGCCCAGTGCGGCGCTGCGAACGGAGTTGGGAATTCCGGCGGAAGCCCCGGTGGCCGCGATCGTGGCCGCTCTGCGCCCGGAAAAGAACCATGAATTGTTTCTGCAAGCGGCCGCGCGAGTTCGCCATGCGGCGCCAAACGCCCATTTTCTGATCGTCGGCGACGGCGGGCGGCGGGCTGCGCTGGAAGCGCTCGCGGCCGAGTTGGATCTGGGCGGCGCGTTGCATTTCCTCGGCACTCGCAGCGATATTCCCGAGCTGCTCGCGTTGACCGACGTGCTGGTGATTAGCTCGCACATGGAGGCCAATCCGGTTTCGATTCTCGAAGCCTTGGCTTGCGGCAAGCCGGTCGTGGCGACGCGCGTCGGCTCGATCCCCGAAACCGTCAAAGACTGCGTGAACGGCTACCTGGTTCCGCCCGGCGACGCCGCACGATTGGCCGGGCGGATGAACGAACTGCTCGCCGATCGCGCTTTGGCGGAACGGCTTGGCGCCGCCGGGCGGGAGATCGTCGTCGAGCATTGGTCGCTCGAGCGGATGGTCGCGGGGTATCAAGACCTGATCCACGACATCTACGCGAGCAAGTGCCCGCCGGGCAAGACGCCGCCGCCGGCCGAGCCGGAATTGGCGGCGATGGCGCAATCGTAGTCGATCTGAGAATTTTAGAGATCAATTCTCCCGCTCGATCGCTTCGGCGGCGATCGTGCCGATGCGGCCGGCCAGACGATTGACGTTGCCTTTGCCGTCCGGATGCACGCGATTGCTGAGAAAGATGACGGCCAACTGCGAGGCCGGGTCGATCCAAAAGACCGTGCCCGTGAAGCCGCCGTGGCCGATGGCCCGATTCGAAAAACCTTGGCCACGGTTCGACGAGTAGCCGCTTTGCATGTCCCAGCCCAGGCCGCGCAGCGCGCCGCCGGGAACTTCGTGCGGAGTCTCCATCGCGGCGACGGTTTCGCGAGCGAGCACGCGCACGCCTGCGTATTCGCCATCGCCGAGCAACATCTGGGCGTAGACGGCCAGATCTTCGGCGGTCGAAAACAACCCCGCGTGCCCCGCCGCGCCGCCCAAGGCATAGGCCCGCGGGTCGTGGACTTCGCCTTGCATCCAGCGTCCTTCGCGCTCTTCGGTCGGCGCCGCGCGCCGCCGGAGCGGTTCGTCGGGCAAGAAGCTGGTCTCTTCCATACCGAGCGGCCGATAGAGGCGCTCGCGCGTAAACGCCGGTAAATCTTGTCCGGAAACGCGGCCCGCCAGCTCGCCCAGCACCATGAAACCCACGTCGCTGTAGATGAACCGCGTTGCCACAGGCGCGGTCGGCTTGAGCGCCAAGAGGCGCTCGATCGCTTTGGCCGGCCCGTCGGCGAAGTCCTCGATCGGATTGTCGGCGATCAGGCCGCTTTGGTGGGTCAGCAATTGGCGGACGGTGATCTTGCCCTTGCCGTTGGCGCCGAATTCCGGGATGTAGGCGGCGATTGGCTCGTCGAGCTTGATCCGGCCCTGCTCGACGAGCAGCATGATGCTGGTGGCGGTGGCGATCGGCTTGGTCAGCGAAGCCAGATCGAACACAGTGTCCGCAGTCATCGCCACGCGCTCCGGCTCGATGCTGCGATCGCCGAAGGCTTTGAGATAGACGATTTTGCCGTGCCGGGCGATGAGCACGACGCATCCGGGCATCTGCTTCGCCGCCAACGCTTCCGCCACCGCGGCGTCGATGTCGGCCAAGCGGGCCTCGCTCATGCCGGCCTCTTCAGGCGCCGCATGGGGCAGCTTCGGCGGCACAGCGAAAGCGGCGCCACTGGAAAATGCGACAACCAGTGCAACGGCGAGCGAGACGTAGACCGGGGCGCGGCCCCGCCGATTCTGGTCGCGGCGATCGGTTGTCGGGGCTGCGCTCTGGCCTACTTTGATTTGCATGGCATTTGCTCCGAAGCTTCCGTCGCGTCCGGCGAAACCGCCGACTAATGCGGTAAGAATAAACTGGCGATCGAACCGAATGCAAATGCGCCGGGCGAGCCAATGGGGCATGGGCAAGAGTGGTTGCGCACTAACCGCGTGGGCGTGTTCGAAAGCAATCGGCAGCCAGCGAATGCCGGGCGGGGCCGATTTTCGTCGCTTTCGCCGCCGCCTCCCGTATTTTGGCACGGCAAGTGCAAATGGGGCCATCGTCATGGATGGTGAAACGTACCGGCGTCCTCACGGATGCTTGTGCAAACGTCTGGCGAATGCGGCCCGCAAGCCCCGACTTGCGGGTCCATTCGTCCAGACATTTCGGTCGCCTCTGGAAGATCCGCCATGACGCTTACCGGCTTTTTGATCCTGCTTTTGATCGCGGCGATTTGCGGCAGCGTGGCGCAGGCCATCGTCGGATACTCGCGCGGCGGCTGCCTGGTGTCGGCGGCCCTGGGGCTCATCGGCGCCTTGATCGGCACATGGCTGGCCCGGCTTTTCGAGTTGCCTTACGGTTTCGAAGTCAACATCGACGGCCAGGAGTTCCCCGTCATCTGGTCGATCGTGGGCGCGGCGCTGTTCGTCGCCGTTTTGAGCCTGTTGACCTACCGGCGCCCGACGCCGCTATAAAATCGCTGGACTTGCCGCGCCGGCTCGGGCAAACTCAAGGCTGTTGCGACACCCTTCCTTCGCGGACAGCCCTGCATGAGCGCTTCAGCCTCCGCCACGAAACCCCCTTCCGCCACAAAGACCGCCGCCGCCACAAAGACGGCCGTCAAGCCGGCCGAGCGGTTGACCTCGCTCGACGCCTACCGCGGCTTCATCATGCTGGCCATGGCCTCCGGCGGTTTGGCTCTCGCCAAAGTGGCGAAGAGCTTCCCCGATAACCGGACATGGCAGATCCTCGGCGAGCAATTCGACCATGCCGAATGGAAATGGGGCGGGTTCTGGGACATGATCCAGCCTTCGTTCATGTTCATGGTCGGCGTGTCGATGGCCTATTCCTATGCCGGCCGCCAGGCCCGCGGGCAAAGCTATTCGCGGATGTTGGGGCATGCCATCTATCGGTCGGTCGTGCTGGTGCTGCTGGGCGTGTTTTTGGACTCGAATGGGAACGATCGAACGGACTGGGTTTTTCCGAATGTGCTGTGCCAGATCGGGCTGGGCTACACATTCTTGTTCCTATTGTGGAACCGCCCGCCCGCGGTGCAGTTGCTGGCGGCCGTGCTGATCCTCGTCGCCGACTGGGGCTTGTTCTATGCCTACCCGACGCCGGCGGCCGAGTTGACCGCCAAGAATTACGCCGAGCTCGGCGTGCCGGCCAATTGGCCGCATCTCGAAGGCCGCGCCGCCCATTGGGACAAAAACACGAACGTCGCCGCCGCGGCCGATCGCGTGTTTTTGAATTGGTTTCCCCGCGAGAAGCCCTTCAAAGCCAATGAAGGGGGCTACACGACGCTGAATTTCGTCCCTTCGCTGGCGACGATGATTTTCGGCCTGATGGCCGGCGGCTTGATGCGCAGCAGTCTCCGTCCTGTCGGCAAGCTGGCTTGGCTGATCGGCGCCGGATTGATCGCGCTGGGCGTCGGTTATTTGCTCGACATTTACGACATTTGTCCGGTCGTCAAGCGCATCTGGACCCCGTCCTGGGCGATCTACAGCACCGGTTGGACGCTGTTGATGCTCGCCGCGTTTTACCTGGTCGTCGATGTGGCCGGGTTCCGCCGCGCGGCTTGGCCCTTGGTCGTCGTGGGCATGAATTCGATCGCCATGTACTGCATGGCCCGGTTGCTGGGCGGCTGGATTTCGCGCACCTTGCAGCGGCATCTTGGCGAGGACGTGCTCACGCTCTACGGCGGCGTCGATTCCATCTACGAACCGGTCGTGCGACTGTCGCTGGTGCTGTTCGTGATGTGGCTGGTTTGCGTCTGGCTCTATCGGCAGCGGATCTTTTTCAAGATCTAGCGAGCCGCGCAGCAGCGCACGAACTCGGCGATCTCCGGCAACGGCGTTCCGGGCGTGAACACCTTGGCCACGCCGAGCGCTTCGAGCCGCGGAATGTCGGCGTCGGGTATGATCCCGCCGACGATCAGTTGCACGCGGTCGAGCCCGCGCTTTCGCAGGGCCTCGACGACTGTCGGAACCAGCGTCAGATGGGCGCCCGACAGAATGCTGACGCCCAAGACGTCGGCGTCTTCGTCTTCGACCGCCCGCACCACGTCGTCGGCCGTCTGCCACAGCCCGGTGTAAATCACTTCCATGCCCGCGTCGCGCAAGGCCCTGGCGACGACCTGAATGCCCCGGTCGTGACCGTCGAGGCCGATTTTGGCCAGGACGACGCGGACTGGTCGAATTGCAAGGCGTTTTGTCATGTCCGGGGATCAAGCTCCCATTCGGTAGCGGCCGAGCGCGTCGGCCAATGCGATCACGATTTCGCCCAGCGTCGCCTGGCTGCGGGCGGCGGCCAAGAGCGCGGGCATGACGTTCTCGGTCCCGGCCGCCGCGCGGCGGACGTCGGCCAAGGCGCGCTCGACGGCCGCCGCGTCGCGCTGGCGCTTGACGCGCGCCAAATTGGCCTTTTGACGCGACTCGATCTCGGGATCGATTTCCAGCAGCGGAATCGACGACGACTCCGCTTCCGCGAAGGCGTTGACGCCGACGAGGAGTTTCCGCTTCGCATCGACTTCGGTCTGGTAGCGAAACGCGCTTTCGGCGATCCGGCGGCGGAAATAGCCGCCCTCGGTGGCAACGATCATGCCGCCCAAGCGATCGATCTCGGCGAAGATCGCTTCGGCCTCGGCTTCCAGCGCGTCGGTCCAGGTCTCGATCTGATAGCTGCCGCCGAGCGGATCGACCGAGTTGACGACGCCCGTTTCATAGGCCGCCACCTGCTGCGTGCGCAGAGCGATCGTCACGGCTTCCAAGGTCGGCAGCGAGAGGGTTTCGTCGCGGCTGTTGGTGTGCAGCGATTGGCAGCCGCCCAGCACCGCGGCCAGCGCCTGGTAAGCGACCCGCACCACGTTGACCTCGGGCTGCTGCGCTTGCAGACTGGCGCCGGAGGTCTGGGCATGAAACCGCAAGGCCCAACTGCGCGGATCTTTGGCGCCGTACCGCTCGCGCAAATGCCTGGCCCAAATCCGCCGGGCGGCGCGGAACTTGGCGATCTCTTCGAGAAAATCGTTGTGCGAATTGAAGAAAAACGACAGCCGCGGCGCGATCGCGTCGACGTCCAATCCGCGGGCTACGCATTCTTCGACGTAATGAAACCCGTCGGCCAGCGTGAAGGCCAACTCCTCGGCGGCGGTGCTGCCGGCCTCGCGAATATGGTAGCCGCTGATCGACACCGGGTTGAACTGCGGCGCCTGCCGGCTGCAAAACTCGATCGTGTCGATCACCAGCCGCACGCTGGCCCGCGGCGGAAACACGAACTCGTTCTGGGCGTGATATTCCTTGAGAATATCGTTTTGCAGCGTGCCGCGCAGCTTGTCCCAGCTTACGCCTTGCCGCTCGGCCGTCACGAGATAGAAGGCCAGCACGATCGCCGCCGGGGCGTTGATCGTCATCGAAACGCTGACCGTCCCCAGATCGATGCCGGCGAACAGCCGCTCGAAATCGTCGATCGCATCGACCGCCACGCCCAGGCGGCCGACCTCGCCGGCCGAGTTCGGGTGATCGCTGTCGAGGCCCATCAACGTCGGCAGATCGAACGCCGTGCTGAGACCCGTCTGGCCTTTGTCGAGGAGGAACTTGAAACGGGCGTTCGTTTCCTCCGGCGTGCCGAAGCCCGCGAACTGCCGCATCGTCCACAGCCGCCCGCGGTACAAATTCGCATGGATGCCGCGAGTGAAGGGGTATTGGCCCGGATAGCCGAGCTTGGCCTCGTACTCTTCTGAAATCTCGGGCGGCAGATAGACCGGCTCGACCTTGCGGCCGCTGACGGTCGAAAGGCTGATCTCGCGCTCTTGGGCCGCCGCCAGCGCGCGCTCGAACGCCTGTTTCTCAAGCGAGGGAGAGGAGACCAGTTCCGCGGCGTCTGAATCTCGATGTAGGTTATGCTTTAGCATAACTCTCCTCGCTCCGGGTGGGTCATGCTGAAGCATAACCTAAGCACTCACGCTCGTTCCACGATCATCGCCACCGCATTACCTCCGCCCAGGCACAGCGACGCCAAGCCCCTCTTCAATCCGCGCTCGGCCAAAGCATAGAGTAATGTTACCAGCACGCGGGCGCCGCTGGCCCCGATCGGATGCCCCAGCGCGATCGCGCCGCCGTTGACGTTGACTTTGCTCGGATCCAGTTCCAGCGGCCGCATGCAAGCCAGGCCTTGCGCCGCGAAGGCCTCGTTCAACTCGACTAGGTCGATCTCGGCCAGCGTCATCCGGGCCTTCGTCAGCACGGCCTGGATCGCCGTCACCGGGGCGATGAAGATTTCCTTGGGCGCCACGCCGCTGGTCGCCGCCGCGACGATCCGGGCCTTCAGCGGCGAGTCGCTCTCGCGGGCGGTCGCTTCATCGACGACCACCACCGCGGCGGCGCCGTCGCTGAGTTGCGAGGCGTTGCCGGCCGTCACCGTGCCGGCGGGATCGAACGCCGGTTTGAGGGTCGCGAGCTTTTGCGGCGTCGAGTCGGGCCGCGGTCCTTCGTCGCGATCGACGATCACGTCGCCCTTGCGGCCCGGAACCTTGACCGGCACGATCTCTTGCTCGAAGCGTCCCGCGGCGATTGCCGCCGCGGCGCGGCGATGGCTCTCGGCGGCGAAAGCGTCTTGATCAGAACGGGAGACGCCGCGGCTGGCAGCGATATAGTCGGCCTCGGCGCCCATCGCCACGTTCTCGAACGCGCACCACAGCCCGTCGTGAAGCATCGAATCGAGCACGGTTTGCGGGCCGAACTTCCAGCCCTCGCGCGTGCCAGTCAAGAGATGCGGGGCGCGGCTCATGCTCTCCATGCCGCCCGCGACGATCACGCGTGCATCGCCCGCACGGATCGCCTGGTCGGCCAGCATCACGGCCTTCAGGCCCGAGCCGCACATTTTGTTGATGGTCAGGGCGGCCACGGTCGGGGGCAAGCCTGCCGCGAGGGCCGCTTGCCGAGCCGGCGCCTGGCCCACGCCCGCCGTGAGAATTTCGCCCATCACGACTTCTTCGACTCGCTCGGCGGCGATCCGGCTGCGCCGCAGCGCTTCGGCGATGGCCACGGCGCCCAAGTTCGGCGCCGGCACGCCGGCCAACTCGCCCAGGAATTTTCCGATCGGCGTCCGGCAGCCGCCGAGCAAATACGAACATCCCATGAAATCCCGCCTTCGTCTGCTTATTGCCTGTCTATATCAGTGCCAGAGGTCTACGGGAATTATACCGCAAGCCCGAGCGACAGGCGCACGCGATTCCTCCCGCGAATCGCAAGCAGGGAAACGATCGAGGCGTTACGATGGATGCCAAAACCACGCAGGTTCCCGCCATGCAATTCTTCGTCGGTACGAGCGGCTACAGTTACAAGGAGTGGAAGGGAAGCTTCTACCCGGCGAAGCTGCCGCAGAAGGAAATGCTGAGCTATTACGCCGAGCGGTTTTCCACGGTCGAGATCAACAACTCCTTTTACCGCATGCCCAGCGAGAGCGTGCTGGAATCGTGGGCGGCACAGACGCCCGGCGGATTTCGGTTCGTGCTCAAGGCGCCGCAAACCATCACGCACCGCAAGCGGCTGAAGGATGCCGAGGAGCAGACCCACCAGTTTCTGCGCGCCGCCGCGACCTTGAAGGACCGGCGCGGGCCGTTGCTGTTTCAGTTGCCGCCGAATCTCAAGAAGGATCTCGCTCGGCTCGAAGCTTTCCTGGAGCTCATCAAGGATGCGGCGGCGTTCGAGTTCCGGCACGAGAGCTGGTTCGACGACGACGTGTTCGACTGCCTTCGCGCCCATGCCTGCGCGTTGTGCATCGCCGACGCCGATGATTGCCCAGGCGCCGAATTGGTCAGCACCGCCCCTTGGGGCTACGTGCGTCTGCGGCGCGAAAACTACGGCGACGAGCAGCTCCGCGATTGGATCAAGCGGCTCCGGTCTCAGGGCTGGAGCGAAGCCTACGTGTTTTTCAAGCATGAAGCTGCGGGGACCGGTCCCAAGTTCGCCGCCCGCTTCATCGAATTGGCGGGCGAGTGAAATCGACCTGGCGATCAAACCAAGTCGCCACGAGCACTTGCAACGATTTCGAGAAAAATTTGGCGTGCGCGTCGATCCGGCCGCCTCTTGTTCGACGTGTACATAGAAGCCCAGGTTCAGCCGGTCGAGACCGACCGGGGGCCGGGCTGCCGCAACCAAAGAGCAAGGAGATTCACGATGCGATTCATGGTCATCGTCAAGGCCAACCAAGATTCCGAGGCGGGCGTGATGCCCAGCCAAGAAATTCTGACCGCGATGGGCAAATACAACGAAGAACTCGTCAAGGCCGGCGTGATGCTCGCCGGCGAAGGGCTGCAACCCAGCTCGAAGGGCAAGCGCGTCAAATTCTCGGGCGGAAAGCACGTCATCACCGACGGCCCTTTCGCCGAGACCAAGGAACTGATCGCCGGCTTCTGGCTGTGGCAGGTCAAGTCGATGGAAGAGGCGGTCGAGTGGCTCAAGCGCAGCCCCTTCGACGGAGGAACCGAGATCGAACTTCGCCCCTTGTTCGAGGCCGAGGATTTCGGCGCCGAGCTGACTCCGGAACTCCGCGAGCAGGAGGAGCGCCTGCGCGCCCAGGTGGCGGCGAAGAGCAAGAAGCGCTAGCGCGTCGTCACAGCCAAAAAATAGGGGCTGTCGATGTGGTCCGGCCGCCCTCGGCCGGCAGCGCATCCGAATCCATTCACGGTCGTTTGGCCGTGCCCGATGGTAAACTCACCTTCGGCCATAGCCGGAGCCACCGGCTCGCCTCGCGGCATGCCGGCTACGTCAGTTCGCGGCGGATCTCGGGCTCGACGAAATGCGTGTCCTTCAGCTTGGCCTGTAAGCGCTTGGCGGAATCTTCGTCGGCTTCGATCGTCACCATGTGGGGATCGTCGCCGTTGACGAGCTTGATTCCCGCTTCAGCCTCGACGGCCTCGCGTGCGGAGATCGCCGAGTCGCGCACGGCCCGGCGGGTGGCGACCAGATAGCGCGGCATGCGATTTCCTCGCAAAGATTCTTCCAGCAACGGTCGCCGCCCCCGAAACTAGGCGGCGAAACTAGGCGGCGAAACTAGGCCCCCGAAACTAGGCCATTGGCAGACCGCGCCCCTCGTACTTTTGGGCCAAGCCAAACGGCTTGCAGTGCTGCGCCAGCAGCAGCGCCGCTTGCCTCGAGCGAGAGGAATCCCGAGGCATGGATTTGTAAGTTGCGTCCTTGGACAAGATCACTGCCAACGCGGCGCATGCGGCGGGACTCGCCATGGAGGTGCCATCCATCTCCATGTAAGCGCCAGAATAATCATCTCGGTCGGGCACGGTAGAGACAATGCCGATTCCGGGGGCGGCGCAGGCCAGATGCGGACCGAAACAACTGAACGACGCCAAGAAGTAATTGCCTTGTCCCATCTTTGTCGGGTCTTGGGGGCGGTTGTCGGCCGAGAAGGTTCCGGCAGGGGCCCAGCCCACCTTGCCGATGGCCGAGACGGCTTGGCATTCGTCATAGGCGGCGGGGTAGTCGATCGGCCCGGCTTCGTTGCCCGCCGAACAGACGACCAGCGTACCGCGCTGCGCTGCGTCGCGAATTGCGTCCTCTTCCGCCCGCGACGGCGGCCCGCCCCCCAGGCTCATGTTGATCAGGTCGCATTGATGGTCGCGGGACAACGCGTCGATGGCGTTGATCAGATCGGCTGACGTGGGGCCGTCGCCCGGCTCTTCGCTTTTGAACACGCGCGCGTGAAATAGATCGCAGCCGGTCGCAATGCCGGCATAGTCGGCCGCCTTCGTCGGGCGGGCGCCGATAATGCCCGTGGTATGCGTACCATGTTCGCCGATATCGGTTGCGCCCGCTGGCGGAAGCACATGACCGTCGATATAGACGCCCGCGAGCGTGACGTGCGCCAGGTTTCGATGCGGGCCGCAGCCGGTATCGATGACGCCGACCCTGATTCCCGCTCCGCGCGTGGTCTTGGCCGCGTCGACTCCCATCGCGTCGTGCCACCAACCCTTGCCGCCGGAGCCCGCCTTGGCGATCGGAGTGCAATCGAGCGTGCCGCCTGAAGGCGGCGAGCCGGCCAGCATGATCCAGAATCCCGCATAGGGAATCGGTTCGACGAATGCGATCTGGTGGCCGGGGGGAACCTTGAAGCTGAATTTGCCGCGGGCGCCGGTTTTCACCGTGACGGTGCGGACCCCGCCCCCCGGATCGCGCAGGTACAGCATCACGTCGATCCCTCCCAGCAGCTTGCCTCCGCCCGTGATCGTCAAGCGGTAGCTCGTGGCGCCTGCAGCTCTCGCAGCGGCGACATGCGGGATAGCGGGCCGTAGCGAGATGGGAACGCGGCGCTGATGGAGTTCGCGCCGCACGACCGGTTCGAGAATGGCGTCGGGCGGCAGGGTCGCTTGCAGCGCAGCGACCTGGGCCGGGTCCACGTCGAGCAGAACCACCTGCCGCGCCAAGGGGTCGGTCGGCTGGTGGTCGCCGATGATCTGCGCCGCCGGCAGCCGCGCGAGCGTCGCCGAGACGGTTGCGCGCGACGCGATCTTTGCCTCGTTCGTATATTTCCCGCTACGGCGATTCACGAGCACGTATTGCGCCATTGCCGCCTCCCCAGGATGCTGTTGGTGAAAAACTACTCCGCGGCGATCAGCGCCCAACAGACAATGGCGCTGCACACCG
>DATNEC010000511.1:0-6833 GCA_035606815.1 Pirellulales bacterium | reverse complement strand
CAGCGCCCAGACCGAAAGCCGCCGCCTTTGACCGCGAATCCTTCCCCAGTGCGCCTCGCCTTGTGCATTACGGAGCTTGACGTCGGCGGGGCGGAACGCTGCCTGGCCGAATTGGCGCTGCGGCTCGATCGGCGGCAGTTTTCGGTCGCGGTTTACTCGCTCGGGCCGCGAGGGACCGACGAAGGCCGCTCGCTCGTGCCGAAGTTGGAGGCCGCTGGGATCGAAGTCCATTGCCTCGGCGGCCGGCGCGCCGCCGACGCCCCGCGGACGGTTCGCAGGCTGGCCCGTTTGCTCAAGGCGCAGCAAGCGGAAATCTTGCAATCCTTCTTGTTCCATGCCAACTTCATCGGCCGCATCGCTGCGCGGTGGGCCGGCGTGCCGCACGTCGTCTCGGGCATCCGCGTCGCCGAACGGCATGCCCGCTGGCACTTGCGGCTGGACCGCTGGACGGCACGGCTGGTCGAGGCCTACGTCGCGGTCAGCGAGTCGGTCGCCGAGTTTTCGCGGGGCGAGGGCGGCGTGTCGGCCGAGCGGTTGACGGTGATTCCCAACGGCGTCGATGCGGCGCGCTTCGACGCCGCCGCGCCCCTTGATCTCCGCGAGTTGGGAATTCCCGCCGGGCGGCGCGCCGTGACCTACGTCGGGCGGCTAGAACCGCAAAAGGGGCTCGACGATTTGATCTCGCGGGCGCGGGATTGGCTCGATCTGTTGCCAGGCCACGATCTGCTGCTGGTGGGCGATGGGCCGCAGCGCGGCGAGCTTGAAGATTTGGCCGGCCGGCTCGGGCTTTCCGGACGGGTCCGTTTCGCCGGCTGGCGCGGCAACGTGCCGGAGATTCTCCGCGCCAGCGAAATACTGGTGCTGCCCAGCCGCTGGGAAGGAATGCCGAACGTGCTGCTCGAGGCGATGGCCTGCCGGCTGCCCGTCGTGGCGATGAACGTGGAAGGCGTGGCGGAGGCGCTCGGCGCCGAAAACCTCGATGCGCAAACGGCGCCCGCAGGGGATTTCCATGTTTTTGCCGAGAAACTGGGGGCGATCGCTTCTTCCCAGGCGTTGGCCGCACGGCTGGGCGATGAAAACCGCCGCCGGGTCGAGGAAAAGTTCACTTTGGACGCGATGGTCGGGGCATACGCCGCGCTGTTCCGCCGTCTCGCCGGGCGCTGAATCGCGGCCTCGCCGCGACGCGGAAAAACTTTTCTTGGCGCTTTTCGCGATGGCCGAACTTCTGTCTACGTTTGACCCTGCGCACGCCGCGCCGATCAAGTCGCACGACAGATAAAGAAAGAACGCTTGACGGGGGCGGCCGAGCGGTTATCTTTGGGCCGAAGTGGGGAGCGGTGGGGGAAAGTGGTGATTTAAGGTCGCGAGCTGACGGATGGTTTTGACCGGCACCTTCGTTCGCTCGGTCGATGATAAGCTGCGAATCGCCATTCCGAAGCGGCTCCGCGACGCCTTCGGCCAGGAGAACCCGCTCGAACTGTACGTGACGCCCGGCGCCGATGGATCGTTGGCCATTTACTCCGAGTCGGCCCTTGCGGCACTGGCTCGGCGATTGGCCGAGGCCTCGCCCGCCCAGCAAGACGTGAGGGCTTTCAATCGGTTGTTTTACGCCCGTGCCGAACGGGTCGAAGTCGATACTCAGGGACGAATTCGCTTGCCCGCCACTCTTGCGGAGTTGGCCGCATTGGGAAAGGAGGCCGTGTTGCTGGGCGTACACGATCATCTGGAATTGTGGGACCGGCAGCGCTGGGAGGCCTATCTGGCCGGCAAGGAATCGCACTACGACCAAATCGCCGAAAGCGCTTTTGGCGGGCCATGAAGATCATGAAGGATCAGGGGCAAAGCGAGCAAAAACCTCGGAGAGTGAGTTTCGATGCGTCGTCCGTCCGTTGCGCCATGCGCGAAAACGAGAATGCCGGCGAGCGGCCACCCGGCGGCGTTCTTTTGGCCCGGCGCCTTTCGAGGCTGAGGGTTTGTTTTTGCGAGTACGGGAGATAAGCGGACGCTCCCGGCTGCGAGCGCGGGCCATTCGTCATCCCTGGCGAGTTGACCGCAAGCGCCCACCCACACCCGGGCACACGGATGTGCCTGCGGTGGGCAGCTTTTTATTCGCCCGGACTGCTATCATGGTTCGATGCTCGAATCGTCGCAACCCGAAGCCCGTGGCGCCGCCCCCGGCGGTGGCCCGTCGTGCCACGTGGCGGTCATGCTCGACGAGATCGTCGAATGGCTGCAACCCGCCCCCGGCATGGTGCTGGTCGATGGCACGCTCGGCGGCGCCGGCCATACCCGCGCCCTGGCTGAGCGCGTGGGACCGGACGGGTTCGTGCTCTCTTTGGACCGCGACCCGGCGGCCTTGGAAGCCGCCGAGCGCGTGCTGAAAGGCTGGCCGGTCAAGCTGGCGGAATCGAACTTCGCCGATTTGCCCGAATTGCTCCGGCAGTTAGACCTTTCCGCGGTGGATGGCATCGTGCTCGATCTCGGCTTGTCGAGCGACCAACTCGCCGATCGCCAGCGCGGTTTCAGCTTCGACTCCGAAGGACCGCTCGACCTGCGCTTCAACCCGGCCGAGGGGCGGCCGGCTTGGCAATGGTTGGAGCGGTTGAGCGCGGAGGAGTTGGCCGACATCATCTTCCAATACGGCGAGGAACGATTCAGCCGGCGGATCGCCCGCAAAATCGTCGATCGCCGGCGCCAGCAGCCGATTCGCACGGCTGCCGAGCTGGCACGGCTGGTTCGCTCGTGCGTGCCGCGGCCGAAGGGCGGCGAGCGGATCGACGCGGCCACGCGGACCTTTCAGGCCCTGCGGATCGCGGTCAACGACGAGTTGACCTCGTTGGAACGGGCTTTAAAGCGAATTCCCGACTGTCTGAAAACCGGCGGCCGACTGGCGGTGATCAGCTTTCATTCTTTGGAGGACCGTCGGATGAAAGAGGCTTTTCGCGACGACCCCCGCTATCGCTCGCTGACCCGCAAGCCGCTGCGCCCCTCGGAGGACGAAGTGGCCCGCAATCCTCGGGCGCGGAGTGCAAAATTGCGCGTGGCGGAAAGAAGCGAATCCTGCTAAATAGCTGCACTCGAAACCGCCAACGCCACTTTCGTCTCACGGAAGGAGACTCGGATGAAGGGCAAGGAAGTCAAAATCGGCCTTTCGGTGATCGGGGTGCTGCTATGCGTCTTCGGCGTGGTGCTGTTCACGCGCTTGCGCGACGGCGACATGTCGCCCAAAATCGCCGCGAAACAGACCGCGAAGGCGAAAGATGGGGCGAAAAAAAAGAATAGCGAAACGACAAAGACCCAAGAGCACTTGCTGCCCAGGTCGGAGAAGCCGGCGACAAGCTCGCGCGGCGGCCCCTCGCTGAGACTCGAAGTCCCGGCCGAACGGCGTTCGTTTGCCAATTCGGGCCCGACCGAACCCGAGCGGGATGGCGCCGAAGCCTCGTCCCGGTCGGCCAAGCTGTCGGCGCTGGCCGGCCCCTTTGGCCAGGATGGCGCGGCGGAGGACGAGCCCGCCGAATCGGTCGACCGGTACGGCAGACGCTATGGCTTGGCCGACGATGTGGAAGCCGGCGATGCGGCAGCCGGCGATTCCGGCGGCCGATACTCCGAAGAACCGGGCGGCGCAACGGTCGCAGACGAAATGCCCGCCAATGGGCTGGCGGGCGACGAGACCGCAGCCGAGCCGACGGACGAAGCCCAAGTGGCGGGCGATGATGAACCGCCTGGCGATCAGACGGCGGGCGATGAGGCGGCGGGCGGCGCGGCGCTGTCTCTGGGCGCCGGCCGGAACGTTCGCTTCGGCCAGCCGGCGGATGGTTACCGGACGGTGGAGGACGAAACCGCAGAGGAGAGCGCGGCCGATGCGGCGGACGATCCGTTTCCCTCGGCCTCGCCGGCGCCCTTTGCGATCCGAGGACCGGCGCAGGGCGGCTCGCTAAAGACATCCTCCGCCGAAGTGCAATTGGCCCCCATCGACGAAACGGCCGAAGAGACCCTCGCAGCCGACGAGTCGCTGGCGCGACCGGCCGGCGAAGCCGCGGCGAGCGGCGCTTATGTCGTTCAGTCCCCCAACGATTCGTTCGCGGCGATCTCGAAGAAGGTCTACGGCACGGAGGGCTATTTCAAGGCCCTGCACGAATACAATCGCGAGCACTACCCGAATCCGAACTTGATCGACATCGGCGACGAGATCGCGGTCCCCGACGTCGCCGTGTTGCAACAGGCCTACCCCGGCTTATGTCCCAAGCCGCGAAATGCGCTCGCCGGGTCTCGCGGCGGCGCGATGCGTCTGGCCTCGCGGGCCAATTCCGCTTCCGCTCGGGGCGGCCGTCCCTACCTGGTGGCCGAGGGCGATACGCTATTCGACATCGCCAAGCGCGAGTTGGGCAAGGCCAGCCGCTGGAAAGAAATCTACGATCTGAACCAGGACCAATTGGGCGAGGACTTCAACTACCTCTCTCCCGGCACGGAGCTGTTGCTGCCCGGCAAGGGCGACAAGCCGGATCCGGTGGCTGACGCGCCGCTTCGCGACCGGCGGCGTCGATAGCGAGATTCTCACTGATCGGTTTTGCCTTCCAGCTTCGCCGATCGTCTGAGTAGGGAACGCCCTCCGCGGCGTTCCGCGACGCGCGGGCAACTTCGAGTCGCAACTCAGGCGACCCGGCGAGGTCGCACTATGAGATGGGCCCGCACAGAACGCAAGCGGGCGGCCCCCAATTGAGAGAGCCGGCTCTATCCGTCTCGTGCGGATCGGTGAACCAGATGGCGCGATAGCACGCGCCCGGCGAAAAACATGAGGCCCCATCCGGCTTGTCCGAATGGTGAATCAGATTCCGAGTTCGCGTCGGCCTGACCCTCAACGGCTTGTCTGCTCAAGACCGCCTCGCGACAATGCTCGCCATGTCGATCGCTCCCCTCTACGATGCGTGGGAGCCCTACTGCTCTTGCCATACATAATGGTTCAAGGTATAAGCCCGACGATGTCGATGAAGAAGACCAACCCCGACTTCCTGAATGGCGTGCCCGAGTTGCTGGTTCTGCAATTGCTCGACCGGCGCCCGATGCACGGCTATGACTTGGTGCAGGCGATCCGTGAGGCATCGGGCATGAAGCTCGATTTTGGCGAAGGATGCATCTACCCGGTGCTACACCGGCTGGAGCGCCAAAAACTCGTCTTCAGCCGGCGCGAGACCGTCGGCGGCAGGAACCGGATCATTTACCGCTTATCGAAATCCGGACAATCGCGGCTGGCCGAGTCGGCGGCAACGTGGAAGGACGTCGTTGCCGCCGTCAGCCGCGTGTTGCAAGGAGGCGAACATGGCAAGCCAGCAATGGCATGACCGACTTCGATGGGAACTCGGCCGGCAAGGATTGCCGAGCGAGTATGTTTCTCGGCTGGTCGAAGAACTATCCGACCATGCCGTCGACATTTTACAGGAGAATTCGAGCATGGAAGCTGAACACGCGGATAACCAGCGCATGGGGAGGCCCGAGAGCTTGGCGTCGTTCGCCCGATTGGAGTTTCGACGCCGCACGTTTGCCGGCCGTCATCCGCTCGCGACGTTTCTGGCCGGGCCGATTGTTGCCATCCTCGGCACGTTGGCGGCCATTTTCCTGACGGTCTTTTGCATCGGCTGGCTGATCGATTGTGCCGCAGGACTCATCGATGGAGACACAGGCGGCGCCTTGTCGGCCAACGATGAATTCGGTCTGGCCGTTGGGATGGGGATGGTTCAAGCACTCAACCTGATGATACGATTCGTTCCCTTTGGATTGTCGGCATGGCTGTTCGCGCGCCTGGGGCGCCGCGCGGGGTTGCGGTTGTGGAGCGTGGCCGCCTGCGGCATCGTCGCGCTGATGGCCGTCCTTTTCTCGTCCGCCGTGAGGCCAGCATCGGCTCACTCGCCAGGCGATTTGATCTTCGGCCTCGGTCTGAAGTTTGGCCTGGGCCAGGTCTTGCAAGCAGCGATTCCTCTCGCGCTCGGCCTGTGGCTCGTCTGGCAACACGTCCTCGAGCGCTCGAAGCCCATCGCCATTTGAAGGCGGCGGTAATGTGGTCTCAGCATCTGCAGTGAACGCCCGCCGCGGCGTTCTGAGGACCGCGCTTCGACGTTGCCCGCCGCTCACGGAACGCTGCGGCGGGCGTTCCCTACAGCGGGCATTGCCGAATCCGAACGTCAAAACCGATCAGGCTTGGGTGCAAACGTCTTTTTACGCGCGAGGCCCGATTCGCCGCGGCCCTGCGCGGTGCGTTGACCCGCCGGGCCGTTCGTGCTAAAAACCAGCACTCGATCGATCAGCGAACCTCAAGAAAGGCAGCCTCAACGTGGGTGGTATCAGCGAACGCCACAAGGAAATCAAGCGTCGGCGTCATCGCCGCAAGAAACTGTCGCACTACGCCAAGAAGCTCAAGAAGGCGACCGTCTCGGAGAAGGCGATGATCGCCGAAAAGCTCCGCAACATGACGCCCGGCTGCGAAGTCATCATCGAGAACTGGCAGTTGACGAACCAGGACCGCTAGCGGTCCGGTATGGCCGGCGTTTCAGCCACGGATGAAACACGGATACGAGGGCGCGCGGAGCGTGCCTGCTAATTTGCCGCCGTGATCCGCGACAGCGCCTCGTCGAGGGAGCCGCCCGACCGGCCTCCATATCGGCGATCCCCTCGCGAATCGCGTCTAGGTTCTGTTGCCGCTGCAAGGCGCGCATCGCCGGCGCGTCCACCAGGAAATAGCCGTGTAATGGGATGAAACGCTACCTCGCCGAGTTAGACTCGGGGTTGTTCGACCTTGAGTTCCAACTCGACGGAGGTAGCTATGACCGCGATTGCTTTGG
>DATNEC010000471.1:0-3203 GCA_035606815.1 Pirellulales bacterium | reverse complement strand
GCTCCGACACTCCGTGGCGGAGATTCATTCTCGGAGAGCGATTCATCTTTGTCCCCGTCACGGAGTGCCGGGGCTACTGAGGGTTGGAGCTTCGCGCGTTCCATTTCCTCGGCCATGCGGCTGGGGTTGTCCTCCTGCCCGAGCATTTTCACGTAGCCGCCCAAGGGCAGAATGCCGATGCCGTACTCCGTTTCGCCCCAGCGAAACTTGCAGAGTTTCCAGCCGCCGATGTCGAAGCCGAGATAAAACTTCTCGCACTTCACGCCGCACCACTTCGCCACGGCGAAGTGCCCCAACTCGTGGACGAAGATCACCATTCCGATGCCCAGCGCCACTTCCAGCACGAGCAATAGATCTTGGGGATTGAGGAGCGAGAACGCGATCAAATGCAGACCCAACGCAAAACCTCCTGGCGCGCCCAACTGTCCAGTTCGATCAACTGTTCCAGCGACGGGCGCGGGTCGAAATGATGATGCTCGAGAACGGCGCGGCAAGCCGGCACGATCTCGGTGAATTTCAATTCTCCGGCCAGGAAGCCGGCGACCGCCGCCTCGTTGGCCGCATTCAAAACCGCCCCCGTCGTGCCGCCCGCCCGGGCGGCTTCCAACCCCAGTTCCAAGGCCGGGAACCGCTCGAAATCGGCCGGCTCGAACTCCAACTGACTGGCCCGCGACCAATCGAACTTGGCGGCCACGCCCGGCCGGCGCTCCGGATACGTCAATGCGTATTGGATCGGCAACTTCATGTCGGGCGGACTCAACTGCGCCACCACCGAACCGTCGACGAATTCCACCATCGAGTGGACGATCGACTGCGGATGCACCATCACGCTAATTTGGTCCGCCTCCAAGTCGAACAGCCATCGCGCCTCGATGATCTCGAGGGCCTTGTTCATCATCGTGGCCGAATCGATCGTGATCTTTCGCCCCATCGCCCAGGTCGGGTGATGCAGAGCGTCGGCCACGGTGACGCTCTTCATCTGCTCGGCAGTAAACTTGCGGAATGGGCCGCCGCTGGCCGTCAAGATGATCCGCCGCACCTCCTCGCGTCGTCCGGCCTGCAGGGCTTGGAAGATGGCGCTGTGTTCGCTATCCACCGGCAGCAACCGCGTGCCGCGGCGCCGCGCCAAGTCCATCACCAGCGGACCCGCCATGACCAAGGTTTCTTTGTTGGCCAAAGCGACGGTCTTGCCGGCATCGAGCGCCGCCCACGTGCCTCGCAGTCCCGCGCTTCCCACGATCGCCGAAACGACGATCTCGATCTCGGGGTCGGTCGCCGCGCGCTCAATGCCTTCCTGACCGACGAGCAATTCTACGCCCGCGGGCAGCCGCGGCCAAGCATATCGCCGGGCCGCTTCCGCGTCGGCGCCCACCACCCAACGGGGTTTGATCGCCAGCGCCTGCTCGGCCAGCAAGGCCAAGCTGGAGTGCGCCGACAAGGCAGCGGCTTGCAGCCGGCCGTGCGAGGCCGCGATGACTTCCAGCGTGCTCTGGCCGATGCTGCCGGTTGATCCCAAGACGGCAACTTGCGTCAGGGAATTGGGCATAAAAACTCGTTTCAGAACGTGGCCAATCTTGCCGCGGTAATTTGGCTCCAGGATTGGGTTTCCGCTTCGGCGAGCCGCATTCTAAGCCTGCTTGCCGCCGGCCCACAACCCAGTTGTATCGCTAATGCTTAAGGCATACTATGAAAAGGCGATTAAGCAAACCGGTCCTGCGGATCGGTGGAATGGGAGTGTCATGGACAACAAAAGCGAAAACGGTCGGAAGCCCGCCGAGAAAAAGACCCCTCCGGTGGGGACTAACATCGTCTGGTATTTGCTCGCGCTCGGGATGGGCGCCTTGTTGATTGTAATGTTTTTAGCGACGAAGCCCGACGTCGATATTCCCTACGGCGAGCTGGTTCGGCTGATCAAAAAGGGGAATCCGCACAGTTCGGACCCAAAAATCAAGGACAAGATCAAGGCCGAATTGGGCCCCGACGCCGGCAAGGAGCTGCCGCACGTCGAGGTCGACGAAGGCACGGGTTCCAGCCAACGGGTCGTCTGGTACTCGGACTTACGAGATTTGAAAGTCGGCCGCAGCGAAATCACCGGCATGGTGAAGCGCGAATTGCGCGACTCGCCGGGCGCAAGCGCGGAACTCAAGACCGACGCTCGCGAGACGGTCAAGGACGTCGAATTCCATACCGGCCGCCTGGGTTTCGACAACGACAACAACGCCTTGATGGCGATGCTGGAGGAGAACGGCTTCAACGACGTGCGGGGCGACTATCCGCCGACCCCGTTCCGCGAGTACGTGCCGACCTTGATGGTGCTGGTGCTGATCGCGCTGTTCGTGGCAATCATGATGCGGCGGTTTGGCGGGGCCGGCTCGCCGATGGCTTTCGGCCGCAGCCGCGGCAAGATGTACGCCCAGGAAGACATCGGCGTCACATTCGAAGACGTGGCCGGCGTCGAAGAAGCGGTCGACGAACTGCGCGAGGTCGTCGAGTTCTTGCGCACGCCGGAGAAATACCAGGTTCTCGGCGGCCGCATTCCCAAGGGCTTGCTGCTCGTCGGGCCGCCGGGCACCGGAAAAACCTTGTTGGCCAAGGCGGTGGCGGGTGAAGCCGGAGTGCCGTTCTTCAGCTTGTCGGGCTCGGACTTCGTCGAGATGTTCGTCGGGGTGGGCGCCGCGCGAGTGCGCGATATGTTTCAGCAGGCCGAGGCCAAGGCGCCATGCATTATTTTCATCGATGAATTGGATGCGTTGGGCAAGACGCGCGGCACCAGCGTCGTCGGCGGCCACGACGAGCGCGAGCAGACGCTCAATGCGCTGTTGGTCGAAATGGACGGCTTCGGCTCGAACAGCGGCGTGATCGTGATGGCCGCCACCAACCGCCCCGAGACGCTCGACCCGGCCTTGTTGCGGCCCGGCCGATTCGACCGCCATGTGCTGGTCGATCGTCCCGACGTCAAAGGCCGCGAGAAGATCCTCGAAGTCCATGTGCAAAACGTCAAGCTCGACAGCACGGTGCAACTCAAGGATATCGCGGGCATCACTTCGGGCTTCGTCGGCGCCGACCTGGCCAACCTGGTCAACGAATCGGCCTTGCTGGCCGCGCGCAAAGGCAAGCCGGCCGTGGGCATGGAAGAGTTCAACGAGGGCGTCGAGCGCGTCACGGCGGGGTTGGAGAAAAAGCAGCGCATCATTCACGAGGAC
>DATNEC010000470.1:0-8998 GCA_035606815.1 Pirellulales bacterium | reverse complement strand
GTTGCTGGTGGTGTCGAGCGACCACCGGCTGCACCGCGCCGCGCGCCGCCGCAAGGCCAAGGCCATTGACAGCGACCGCTGGTACGCGGAAATCTTGCGGAACCGGAACCGACCGCCGCCGGCGCCCGGAAGCGACGCATTGCAAACCGCGGCGCCGCTTAGCGAAGGAGAAGTCGAGTTTTGGCTGGCCCGCTTCGCGGACGAAACGCTCCAGCGGCAGGCCGGCGACGAGCAGATCTTTCCGCCCGGCTATGCGGAAGACGAGGAAGAGAGTCCATAGGCGCCGTCGCACGGCGCCGCTTTAGCCCTTGGCGGCCGCTTTCAGCGCCTTGTCGGAAATGTCCTTGCGGCACCAGGCCCCGTCCCAACGGATGGCTTTCACGGCGGTGTAGGCTTGCAGCTTGGCCGCTGAGATGGCCCCGCCCAGCGCGGTCACGCCCAGCACCCGCCCGCCGTTGGTCACGACCTGTCCCGACGCCGTGGCCGTGCCGGCATGGAACACTTTGACATCCGGAACCTTGGCCGCTTCTTCCAGGCCGCGAATCGGCCGGCCGGTTTGATACTTGCCGGGGTAGCCTTCGCTGGCCATCACGACGCACACGGCGGGCCGCGGATCCCACTCCAGCGGCTGCAACCGGTCGAGTTGCCCGTCGATCGTGGCTTCGAGCACCTCGACCAGGTCGCTTTTCAGCCGCATCAAGATCGGCTGGCACTCGGGATCGCCGAAGCGGACATTGTATTCCAGCACTTTCGGCCCCTGGTTGGTCAGCATCAAGCCCGCATAGAGCACGCCGCGAAAGGGCCGGCGCGCGCGCTTCATGGCATGCACGGTCGGCACGAGCACGTGCTCCTCGACCCAGCGGAGCGCGGCATGGTCCAAGAGCGGCGTCGGACAGTAGGCGCCCATGCCGCCGGTGTTCGGACCGGTATCGCCGTCGTGGGCCCGCTTGTGGTCTTGCGCGGGCGGCAGCGTGACGATAGTCTGGCCGTCGCTGATGGCCAATACGCTGGCCTCTTGTCCATCGAGCCGCTCTTCGATCACGATCTGGTTGCCCGCCTCCCCGAATTCTTTGGCCCGGCCGATGCGATCGACGGCGTCGAGCGCCTCGGCGCGGCCGGAACAGACGATCACGCCCTTGCCCGAAGCCAGTCCGTCGGCTTTGACGACGACCGGCACGTCTTCGCGTTCCTTGAGGAAGGTGACGGCGCGGTCGGCGGTGCGAAACACGCGATAATCGGCGGTCGGCACGTCGGCATGCCGCAGCAGGTTTTTGCAAAAGACCTTGCTTCCTTCCAGTTCGGCGGCCGCCTTGCTGGGGCCGAAAATGCGCAGCTTCTCGGCCTGAAAGGCGTCGACGATGCCCGAGGTCAACGGCCCTTCGGGGCCGACGACCGTCAAGGCGACCTGGTTGTCTTTGGCGAACTTGATCAGCTTGGCGAAGTCGGTCGGTTGGAGGTCGACGTTCTCGGCCTGCTCCGCCGTGCCGGCGTTACCCGGCGCCACGAAAATGCGTTCGACTCGCGGGCTTTGCGAGATTTTCCAGGCCAAGGCGTGCTCGCGTCCGCCATTGCCGATAATGAGTACGTTCATGAAGCGATTGTCGCGACGATCGGGAATGATGAGGAATCAGGTCCACCTGATTCTACCGGCGCGGGCCGGAATGTGACCAGGGGACGACCGCTCCGGCCGCCTGGCAAATCGCCGACAGCGCGTGCAGATACTCTTCCAAGGGGATTCCATCGATCGAAGCTTGCCTCAAGCCGGTGACGCCGTCGACGGCGCCGGCGTCGCGGACCAGCGACTCGATGAGTCTTCGCTGAGATTCGGCGTCCCACGCCGAGATCAAGTCGCCGCGATGGCGAAGCGCTACGGTCGCGGCGGCCAATGCATAGGCCCCCCAATTGCTGATTCCGGCCAAGATCAAATAGTCGGTTGCGATGCGGCAGGCGATCTGTCCCGCCGGCCCGCGGGTAATGGCCTGCCGCAGCACTTCCCACGGTACGGCGCCCATGCCGATTTCGTTGCCGCCGTCGGCGATGCCGATCGTCTTCACGTCGCGGCGACTCGCGGCGACGGCTTCGAACAGCCGATGCGTCGGCGCCGTAAACGCATCGATCGGCACGCCGCGCATGTTATGGCAACGATCGCGGTGTTCGAGCGGAACCTCGCGTTCGAATTCGGCCGAAGGCGCCAAGCCGCCGCGAGTTTGCAAGGAGAGCGACTGCGAAGTATGGCTTGGTCCTGCGCGCTCGATCGAGATCAGGTGCGTCAATCGGCCGCCTCTCGGCGATGCCAAAAACGCATCGATCCAGGCTTGCGAAGCTTGCGGCGCCAGCGCAAGCGGAAACTCGGCCAACTCGATGCCGTCCAGCCCCCAGCAGCGGCGGCCCGCTTCGAGCAATGGCAAACCGTAGTCGTCGCTGACGATCGAAACCTCCATGCCGAGCGCCAACAACGCGCGGGCGAGGTAGAGCGCTCCGGGCGGACCATCGGTTTCCGCCGCCACGACGTTCTGATTGACAATGGCAAAGCCGGTGACGATCGCCGCCGCCGCGCCGCGCTCGGCCAAGTTTTTTGCGGCGGCCTCCAATTGGCCGTCGGCCAATGGCTTGCCAAGATATTGAAAGGCGGCGACCCCGCGCCCGCCGGGATCGCGGCGCAGCAGCGCATCGAGCGCGGGCCAATCGGGCTTCTCTGACAGCGACATAAATCCTTCACCTGGGGAATATGGGGGCGGAATCCTTCTTTGGCCCGCCGCTTGAGCTTACTGTTCTTGGTCTTCGAGGGCACGCGCGGCGACAAGAACCGGAAAATTTCGGATGATGGCGCTCCTTCGCCGCGTGCCGCGAGAGTTTTATGCGAAAGGGATTTTCGCGGGCCGCGCCGTGCGTTACACTACTCGGCTTGCGAGAGAGCGGTTTTCTGTCTCGACCCGGCTCTCGCTTCAATACTGCCCGGCGCCGCTGCAAAAGGGTGGTTGACAATCGCTTGGCATAGGATAGAAAATTAGGGCAGTTCGTGAAAAATGTCACAAGCCCTTTTCTTCGCATTGTCGTGGTGTCGTTTTTCACGCAATTGAGTGGTTCGAGCCTCGGGTAGAGCTGCATGGCCGAAAAGAAAAAAATGTCGGTGGCCGAGATTTTGGCCGCCGCGCGGAAGAGCGACCAGAAGGGCGGATCTCCATCCCAGGCTTCCGAGCCAGCCGCCGCGGCCGATGAAGGCGCTGCGTCGATAGAGCCCGCGGCAACCGAGCCAGCGGCGGAGTCGGCGCCCGTTGAATCGGCCGCCGAGCCTGCGGCCAAGGTCGCCAAGCCCAAACCCGCCGCAGCCGCGGGCGGTCGGCCGAACGTTTCCGATATTCTGGCCGCCGCGCGCGCCAACAAGGGCGCCGCTGCAAAGGCGCCCCCGGCTGCAAAAGCGGCCCCGAAACCTGCTGCCGCCAAGCCCGCCCCAAAGCCGGCTGCGGCCAAAGCCGCTGACAAGACTGCGGAAAAGCCGGCCAAGGCGCCGGCGGTTTCCGGCGTCAAAGACACGGCGAGCATTCTGGCCGCGGCGCGCGGCGGCGTGAAACCCGGCCCCATGTCGAAGGCCGAAGCGGCCGCTCGGCTCAAGCCCGAAGCGCCGGCCGCCGTCAAGACGAAGCCGGCCGTGCCGCCGATGCCCCCCAAGCCGGAGTTCGTTCGCTCGAAGCCCGCCGCAGGCAAGCCGACTGCAGCGCCGGCGGCCGAGGCCGAAGGCCGCCGCGGGTTCATGGTGTTCGCCCTCGGCTCGTTTTTGGCCGTCGGCTTCACCTCGCTGACCGCCACGCTCGCCCTGTGGACGCTGGGCACGGCGCGGTTCATGTTTCCCAATGTGCTGATCGAGCCGCCGAGCAAGTTCAAAGTCGGCTTCCCCAGCGATTTCGCGCCCGGCGTCGTCGAGGAGAAGTTCAAGGCCCAATTCGGCGTCTGGGTGGTCAAGGGCGAGTATCAGGGGCAGCCGGAGATCTACGCGCTGCGGACCGTCTGCACGCATCTCGGCTGCACGCCCAATTGGCTGGAGGCGGAACAAAAATTCAAATGCCCTTGCCACGGCAGCGGCTTTTACAAGGACGGCATCAACTTCGAAGGCCCGGCGCCGCGCCCCTTGGAGCGCTATGCGATTCGTCTGGCGGACGACGGCCAATTGGAAATCGACAAGAGCAAAATGTTCCAGGAAGAAATGGGGCAATGGAAAGACGCGGCCAGCTTCGTGCCGGTCTGAAGATCGTGTTCAGTGTTCAGTTCTCAGTGTTCAGTTGCTCTGCGGCGAGCTGAAGCTGAAACCCCAAAATCCAAAATCGAAAATCCAAAATGTCTCTGGGTGAATCGATTCGCAACTCGCAGGTTTGGAAAAGCGTCTTTCGGCATCCGATGCCGATCGATCGGCGAAACCGCATCGTGGTGATGCTGACCAACTTCTTTCTGCACCTGCACCCGGTTTCAATCAAGAAACAAGGCATTGCGCTGAGCTACACGTGGTGCATGGGGGGCGTGACGTTTTTCCTGTTTCTGGTGGAAACCGTCACCGGCGTGCTGTTGATGTTTTACTACCGGCCGACGCTGGAATGGGCCTACAACGACATTCTCGCGCTGCGCGACGTGACCAGCCTGGGCATCCTCCGCGAGCTGCACCGCTGGGGCGCGCACGCGATGGTGATCACCACCTGGCTGCACATGTACCGCGTGTTTCTCACCGGCAGCTACAAGCCCCCGCGCGAATTCAATTGGGTCGTGGGGGTGATCCTGCTGCTGCTCACGCTGCTGCTGTCGTTCACCGGCTATTTGCTGCCCTGGGACCAGTTGGCGATTTGGGCCATCACGGTCGGCTCGAACATGGCCCGCGCCACGCCGCTCTTGGGCCACGAAGGCCCGGGCCAGCAGTTGCTGACGATTGGCGGCATCGACATGATCACCAACGCCTCGGATGCGCGGTTCGGCCTGCTGGGCGCCCGCTTCGTGGGCGAAGAGACTTTGAATCGCTTCTACGTGCTGCACTGCGTCGCCATTCCGTTGGCCGTGTCGCTGCTGCTGGCCATCCACTTCTGGCGCGTGCGGAAGGACGGCGGCATCAGCGGGCCCTTGTGATGACATTTTCGATTTTGGATTAAAATGCACAGCGCGGATTTCATTCGAACCATCGCCACGGGCCTCGGTTGCTTTTACCTGTTGGTCTGCGCGATGAATTGGACGGCCGCCTTGTGGCTGTGGCGCAAGGGGCCGGTCACGTATGGGCATTTCTTCGGCGTGGTCCCCTTGACCAACGTCTTGTTGTGGCTGTTGGTCGGCACGTTCTTCTTCGTCCTGGCCCCGTTCACCATGATCGGCTGGGTGCCGATGCTGCCGGAGACCGCCAAGGGGCTGGTCAATGGTCTTTCCGGCCCCGTGACGTTGACGCTCGGCTCGTTGGCCCTGCTGACCGTGCTGTTTTTGGGCCGGCGGTTTTTCGTCAAGCCGATCGTGGCCTGGAGCGCGTTCAATCTGTCGCTGCTGGCGATGGGCTTGTCGATGACCGATCCCAGTTTCGCGGCGATCGTCGCCAAGCCCGACAATGTGCCGATCGTGGGCCTCGTGTTCTTGCTGAGCTTCTTCACTTGGCTATCGACCTACAAGGCGGTGCAAAACGATGACCGCGCCCGCCAAGGGTTGCCGCCATTGGAGAAGGGGGACGACGAGAAAGTGCTCGTCTGGCCCGACTTGGTGTATACCGAACTAATCTGCATGATCGCCCTGACCGCCTTGCTGCTGGTCTGGGCCATCGCCTTGCAGGCCCCCTTGGAAGAACCAGCCAGCAGCGTGAAAACGCCGAACCCGTCGAAAGCCCCTTGGTACTTCCTCGGCTTGCAGGAAATGCTGGTCTATTACGATCCGTGGTATGCCGGCGTGGTGCTGCCCAGCGTCGTGATCTTCGGCTTGATGGCGATTCCGTTTCTCGATTTCAACAAAAAGGGGAACGGCTACTACACGATCGAAGAGCGGCCGTTCAGCTACCTGGTGTTCCAGATCGGCTTTTTGCAGTTGTGGGTGGTGCTGATCGTGCTGGGCACGTTTTTGCGCGGGCCGAACTGGAATTTCTTCGGCCCCTTCGAGCCGTGGGATGCGCACAAGGTGCTAGCGCAAAATAACGTCGACCTCTCGCAATACTTCTGGGTCAGTTGGCTGCACAGCAGCATGCCCAAGGCCCCCGAGGGCGCCGGGACGCTCGAACAGTTGGGTTACATCGTGTATCGCGAGGCGCCGGGCATCATTGCGGTGCTGGCCTACTTCATGTTCCTGCCGCCCTTGATGGCCGCCACGATCTTCAGGAAGTTCTTCGTCAAGATGGGCTTCTTGCGCTACATGCTGCTTGCCAACTTGCTGCTGCTGATGGCCTCGCTGCCGTTGAAGATGGTGCTGCGGTGGGTGTTCGTCTTGAAATACATCATCAGCATCCCCGAGTACTTCTTGAACTTTTGATTTTGAGGCGACGGACCAGAGGTCCGTCCTACGAACAAATATGCCTGCCACCGAGTCTACTTGGCGCAACCAGAAGTTTCTGCACCTGGTGTTCGGCCTGACGGCCGTGTTGATGCTGGTCTGTACGTTGTGGATGCTGGCCAGCGATCACAACCGCGAATGGAAGCAATTCCAGCGGCAATTCCAGAACGTCGAGGCTTACGCGGCCCAATCGCGAATCAGCGCCCAGGAATCGGCCGCCTACTACGCCCAGGACGAAACGCTGGAGCAATCGGTGCGCGACGCCCAAAGCGAGCGGCCCGACGAGGAGCTCCTCGGGGCCTTCGAGCAGGAGGCCAAAACCCGCGCGAAAGCGAATGGCTACGATCTGGAGGCCGTCCAAACCGCCGACGCCAAGCTGGCATCAAGCGCCGGAGCGGAGCAGGACGAGCTGATCGAGCGGCGGCAAGAGCTGTTGACCGCCCTGCAGAACGTGCTCGCCAAGGCCAAGCAAGACGAAGACAACCGTCAGCGCAGCCTGAAGTTCAAGCGCGCCGATCTGGACGTGGTCCGCAGCGTGTACAACATCAGCGTCGGCGAGGGTAAGCCGGTCGACGAATTGAAGCCGATGGAAGACAAGGTCAACGCCGTTCAAGCCGAAGTCAACGCTCTGACCTTCGGCGATCCGGAAAAGAAAACGATCGGCTACGAGCAGGCCCACGAGCACCGCTTGGCGCTGCAAAAGATCTTGGACCGCATCACGGCCGGCGAGGCCGCCGCGCAAAAGGCGCTGGCCGATCATCAAACCGATCTCAAACGGCTGGAAACCACGCTGGCCGAGCGGCGTAGTAACCCCGGCAAAACGCTGTTGGAATCGCCGATCATCGACGCTTTCGGCCGCCCGTTGAAGATCGACAACATCTGGCTGCCGCAATTGACTTGGAACAACAACTTCCGCGACGTGGCCCGTTTCGACCGCTGCACCACTTGCCACCAGGGCATCGACAAGACGGCGCCCGGTTCCGCCGTGGCCCCCGGCTACGACGCCACGCAGCGGCTGACGCTCGTCGTCGCCACGCCGGCCGAAAGAGTCGCACGAACCGAAGAGCAAGAAGAGCATCTGGCGAAGCTGCAAGCCGAGGCCGACAAAGCATCGGCCTTCAAAGCCGCGGCCAAGCGGGCGGCCGTCGAAGAACAGCGACTTCAATACGACCTCGTGCAGAATTATGGCTTCCAGTTGGCCGCGCATGGCTTGTTCGAACTGAACGATGTGACCGTCAACGTGGTCCGCCCCGAAACGGCCGCCGCCAACGCTCGGCTCGAACCGGGCGACGTGATCGAACAGATCAACGACATCAAGCTGCTCGATCGCAAGCGGGCGATTTCGTTGCTGCTGGAATACGCCGATTGGGGCAAACCCATGGAACTGCACGTGCGCCGCGGCACTCCGCACCCGTTCAGTTCGCACCCGCGGCTCGATTTGTTCGTCGGCTCGCTCAGCCCGCACAAGGTGGGCGACATGGGCTGCACGATCTGCCACGAGGGGCAAGGCAGCGCGACGCAATTCAAGTGGGCCTCGCACACGCCGAATTCGCCCGCCGAGAGCGAGGAATGGGGCAAACGATATGGTTGGTTCAACAACCATCACTGGATCTTCCCGATGCCGGCCCAGCGGTTCGCCGAGAGCACCTGCTTGAAGTGCCACCACGAGGTGGCCGAGTTGGAGCCGAGCGAGCGGTTCCCCGACCCGCCGGCGGAAAAGCTGATGGCCGGCTACAACGTGATCCGCCAATACGGCTGCTTCGGCTGCCATGAGATCGCGGGCTTCGATGGCCCCAACAAGCGCCGCGGACCCGATCTGCGCGCCGAGCCGGCCTACTTCGGCGCGGCCCAGCAGTTGCTGACCGATCCGAATCTGAACGACCGCGAGAAGGAGCTTGCTCACGAAGTCATCGCCCATCCCGAGCAAACCGAAACCCGCAAGCTGCTCGCCGAGTTGATCAATCAACAAGCGGCCGGGGCCGCGAAGGCCGAAGGTGAAGATGAGAATGCGTCGGACGAAGAGAACGGGCCCCGCCTGTCGGCCGCGTCGATCGAGTTGGCGAAGATCCTGGGGGCCAACGACGAAACGCCGGGCCAGTATCGCAAGGTCGGCCCCAGCCTGCGGCACGTCGCCAAGAAGGTCGATCTCGACTTTCTCTACAGTTGGATCAAGAACCCGACCAACTTCCGCCCGACGACGAAAATGCCTCGGTTCTTCGGCCTCTGGGAGCATTTGGTTCCCGACGAGTCGATCGACGAGAACGGTAACGTCGTGAAGTCGGACAGCAAGGGCTTGTTGGATGCGGAACGTTTCGAGCCGATCGAGGTCCGGGCGATCGCCGAATATCTGCTGGAGTATAGCCAGCCATTCGACTATGCCGAACCGCCGGAGGGTGTGACGGAAGAGGCCTCGGCCGAGCGCGGCAAGCATCTGTTCCAGGTCCGTGGCTGCCTCGCCTGCCATCAGCACAAGGAATTCCCCGAGGCGAAGCAATCTCAAGGC
>DATNEC010000457.1:0-11421 GCA_035606815.1 Pirellulales bacterium | reverse complement strand
GCCGCGTTTTGGCCGAAGTCACCTCGAACACGACCGTCGGAACGGCCTTTTCCTCCCAAACGCGAAACGACCGTCGCAGGTGCTTTCCCTGGACTCCTTTGCTCACCATCACATCGGGCGCCTTGCATGCCCGAGGGTTGCCTTGCTCGTAGTACAAAAACAGGTCCGCCGCCACATGCACGTCTTGCCGGCTTTGGAAGTGCCGCCGCAGCGCGCCATACAGCTCGAAGATGGCGATCACGTGGCATTCGGTTTCGCCCATGGGTTTCCCGTCGGAGTCTGGATAGAGCGGATCGGCGGCCGTGCCGGGCAGCGGCGTTGTCGAAACGGACATGACTCGGAACCTCCTCGCGTCTGGCCTTGACGTCTGTCTTGAGTTTAGCTGGCGGAGCGGGGCGAAAAAAGACTTGCCGCCGCCGCGCTCTCGGAAGAGTGGAGCGCTTCAGGCCCCGGCCGAGGGCGGCCGGACTACATTGCTGCGATCCGAAATTGCCGCGATCCGAATGCTTGGCGACGACGATCGCGCTACAGCGCGCGGCGAATGCGGCGCGGCGGGCGTCCGCCGCGGCCCATCTTCGGAACGGCCTTCTTGGCCTCGTCACCATCTTCGCCTGCCGCCGCTTCACCGCCAACCGGGCCAGATCCATCCGGCATGTCATGGGCGACCGGGCGCGGGACGGCGTCGAAACCTTCCATTTCGGCCCGCTTCAGCAGGCGATCGATCCGCATTTCGATGCGCGTCAACTCGCCCCCTTCTTCGGGAGTGACGAAGGTGTAGGCCACTCCTTCGCGGCCCATGCGGCCGGTGCGGCCGACGCGATGCACGTAATCGTCGCAAAAGCTGGGGATGTCGTAGTTGATGATGTGCGAGATGCCGCTGACGTCGATGCCGCGGCCGACCACGTCGGTGGCGACCAGGTGGCGGACCTGCCCCTCGCGGAAACGGGCCATCGCCTTTTCACGCGCCTTTTGCGGCAGGTCGCCGTGAATGCAATCCACGCCTTCGAACTTGCGCTGCAAGTTGCGATGCACGCGCTCGGTGCCGCGCTTCGTGCGGCAGAAAATGATCGATTGACGAGGATCCTCTCGCCGCAGCAGCTTGACGACCAGTTCGAACTTCTTTTCCGGAATGACCGTGAAATAGAACTGTTCGATCGTTTCGACGGCGACTTCGTTCGACGAAAAGTTGAGCGTTTCGGGGTCGCGCATATACCGCGTCGCCAGCCGCGCCACGGGCGGCGGCACGGTCGCGCTCAGCAGCAGCGTCTGCCGCGAGGCGGGACAGCGGCGCAGAATCTTTTCGATGTCGGGCCGAAAGCCGATGTCGAGCATGCGGTCGGCTTCGTCGAGCACGACAAACTTCAAATGGTCGAGCGTCAGCGTGCCGCGCCCGATGTGGTCCAGCACGCGGCCCGGAGTGCCGACCACCAAAGCCGCGCCGCGCTTCAGCTTCTCGATCTGGCCCCGGATCGGCGTCCCGCCGTAGAGGGCCACCGGATGGACCTTTTGTCCGTGCGCCAGCTTGATCGCTTCGTCGCGGACCTGCACGGCCAACTCGCGAGTGGGCACCAGCGCCAGCGCCTGCGGAGCGAGTTCTCCCTTGCGGTGTTCCAAGCGCTCGAGGATCGGAATCACGAAGGCCGCGGTCTTGCCGGTCCCCGTGCGGGCTTGGCCCAAGACGTCGATGCCGAGCAAGGCGCGGGGGATCAAGCCCGCTTGCACCGGCGTTGGTTCCAGATAGCCGGCCCTAGCCAGCGCCGCAAGCATGGCCTCCGACAGCGGAAGTCCGCCGAACCCATTTCCCGATTCCACCGAAGCTTGCGACAATTCTTCTCTCGCCAAACCACGCTCGCCCGCGAATAAGATCAATGACTCAGAGGTAATTTACGTAACACTAGCAGGCGGAACGTGTTTGGTCAACTGTCGAATGACGGGCCCTCCGAAAGGCAATGTCATCGGCAATCTCGATATTTGCGGGGTTTCCCACACCCTTTCGCGGCCTCCCGTGGCATCTGAAGCAACGCGCAAACAGTAGGCCGATGCGTTCCTGCCATCAGGCTCGCATCGGCCTTTCTTGTCGTAGCTTGCCGGCCGTTTTCCGGCCGTTTTCCGGCCGTTCATGGCGGCCGCCTGCGCGGCGCCGAAAATCGCCTAGCTCTTTTTGGCGCGCTTGGCGGTTTTCCTGCCGGCGGCTTTCTTGGTCGACCGCTTGGCGGTGGTCCGCTTGGCGCCGGTCTTCTTCAAAGAGCGCTTGGCGGTGGTCTTCTTGCCCTTGGCCGTGGCCTTCCGTGTCGTAGCCATGTTCGTTCATTCCTTAGCGGCGGGCGCCCAGATAAGATTGAATCCGCGGCTCCCCGAGCGCCCTGACAAGGGAGACGTCGCCTGCCCGCGAATAACCAGCATTATCGACATGACCCGCGATCAACTCCAACGACTTCTGCAGGATTCGAAAAGTTTTTCTCATCTCGACGCCCGCGCGCGCGACGCCCTTCGTCGCGGCGGCTTGCCGTTGGAGTTGCGATCCCTGGACGAAGCCGAGTCGCTCGTCGCCGCGCTGGCCGAACGGGCCGAAAGCGATCGCGACGATGATGAGCTGCGCGGCGATCATGATTTTTGGTCCGCGTTGCTCGCCCCGCTCGGCCGACTGCCGCCGGCGGCGCAGCGAACGGCCGCCTTGAAACCGAGCACGATTTCAAGGGCTATCGAACTTTATCGTTGGCTCGGCCCCCCCAGCCAGGCCCGCCATTGCCTGCTGACGCTGCTGGCCGGCAGCGGACGCAGCGAGGCGCTGGCGGCCTTCGCCGAGTTGATCGTCGCCGATCCGCCGGGCCGGCCGCAAGACGCCGCGTTGGCGTTCGTTCCCTTGTTTCAGCGCAGAAATAATGCGGCGGCGGTCCTTTTTCCCCGGTTGCTCGATGGTCTCGAGCATCCGGCGATCGCGGCGGCGGTCCTGGACCTGGCGAATTATCTGAGCCGCGAGGGACTGACCGCGACGCATCCGGCAAGCTCGCGCGTGGATCGGCTCGCCGAATTGCTCGGCGGCCTGGTATCGCGGCTCGCACGGTTGGAGGAACGGCCCGAGGAGTTCGCCGATTCGCCCGCGGAACTCAATGCGGTGGTCGGCGAAAGCGTGGAACTGATCGTCTCGATCTGCCATGCGCTGGCGATGATCGGCGAACCAAGCGTGACCGGCAAGCTGCACCAAACCCTGGAGTTGTCGCATCGCCGGCTAAGGACAGAGGCGGCCTTCGCGCTGGCTTCGCTCGAGGACGACCGCGGCGCCGAGGTGCTGGCCCAAATGGCCGCGGAGCCGGTGGTTCGTCCGCGGGCTTTGGCCTATCTCGAAGAACTGGGAATGCTGTCGCGGGCCGGCGAGGCCGATCGTTCGCCTGCGGCCCGAGCCGAGGGGGAGTTGGCCGCCTGGCTGGCCTTGCCGATGCAGTTCGGGCTGCCGCCGCAGAAGTTGGAACTGTTCGATTCCCGTCGGCAACACTGGCCCGGCGACGCCGAGCCGGTCGATTGCTATCTGTTCCGCTACGAATATCGCCTGGGCGATCGCGGGGTTTCGGGCATCGCCCTCGCCGGTCCGATCACTCACGCCTTGCGGGCGGACCTCGAAGATCTATCGCCGGCCGACATCTACGCCGCATATGCCGGCTGGTGCGCCGAACATGAGGAGATCCGCGAAATCTCGCCGGACGAGCTTTCGCTCGAACAGCTTGAAACATGGCGCCAATGCCAGCGAGAACTGGACGAGCAAGGCTATGAAAACGTCAGATTGGCGAAACTGGGCTATTTTTTCGACGAGCAGCATTTCGTGGCTTCCGCTCGCCGCGGCGGACAATCGGGAGTCGCGATCGCCGACGGCGAGCAAATCGAATGGCGCCCGATCGGGCTGGGCAGTCGTCCCTTGGACGTCGACGCGATCTATCAGATCCACAAGGGACGAAAGCTGCTGCGGGCCTTCAATCCCGACTTTTGAGATCGAAGCCGTATCGTAGCAGGCACACTCCGTGTGCCGTGGCGTTTGGTGTTGGGAATGCAGTGCAGTTACGGCACGCGGAGCGTGCCTACTACATTGCCTTCAGACCGCTCGCCGAGGCCTGCAACATCTGGAATTGCAAGCCGAAATCATGCTCGGCGACGCCCAGCGGGCTCTTGAAAAAGCTGGCGAGAAACTTGAGCAGCCCCGTATCGCCGTTGCGCCAGGCGCGTTCGGTGAACCGCACCAAATCGAGGACCAAGGGCGCCGCCAACAGCGAGTCGCAGCCTTGCCAGATGAATTGGAACGTCATCGGCGTGCCCAAGAAGCCGGTGAAATGGACGTGGTCCCAGGCCGTTTTCCAGTCGCCCATGCTGTCGATCCGCTCGATCGAGACCAGCGTCTGAGGCTGATAGCCGAGAATCTGACCGAGCAAGCGATCTTTGCTGGTCACCTTGGCCTGCTTGTTCGCCGGGTCGTCGAGCACCTGGGCGTCCATGTTGCCGAAGATGTTATGGCCGACCCAACTCATCACCTGCAAGTTGCGCTTGGCGAACATCGGCGCCAAGATGCTCTTGAGCAGCGTTTCGCCGGTCTTGCCGTCGTGCCCCATGTGCCGTGAATCGCGCTCGCGGGCCAACTCGTCGATGGCCGCCGCCGCGGAGCCGAGCGAGGGCGTGAAGTTGAGATATGAATAGCCCAGGTCCAATGCCGCGACGGCATACAGCGAACTGGCCGGCAGCGGGCCGGGGCCGCGCTTGTCGATCAACTTGTTCAAGTCTTTCCAGCGCGCGGGCAGCGATGCCGGATCGACGGCCGGCTCGGTTGATGAAACATTGACCACGACGACGTGCGCCAGTCGCTCTTTTTTGGCAAACTCCTTGAGGTCGGCCTGCACTCGCTCGATCGCCTGCCGCGCGCTCTCGCGGCGATTGCGAACTTCCGCCCCGGCGAGTTGCTCGATCGTCGAACCGACATTGAGCACCGTCCCCGGACGGATGCGCCCTTCTAATTTGTCCAACTCGCTCTTGCACTTGGCCAGCACGCCGCCGTCGATGACGCGGCTTTCGCTGTGCAGCCGCAGGGCTTCGTCGTAGCTGCGCACGTCGCGAATTTCGTGACCGCCGAGGACGAAGTTTTTCCAAGGGGTCAGGCCGATCTGCTGAAACTCGGGCAGTTCGCTGACCAGCCCGGCGTTGGCGATCAACCCTTTTTGTAGCGCGATCAGACCGACCGTGGCGGTCGAAGCGACGCCCCCTTTGGCCCCGATCAGCCAGATCCCAATCCGAGCACGCGCCATAGAAAGTCACTGGGTTTGAGTTGCGGCTAGCTTGTTCAAAGGGCGGGAGCCAACCGCCCCATTCTCGGGCGACCGGCCTGACGAGATCCCGGAGCGGGAGCGGCAAACTCTTGTCCATCCGCACGCGGCGCCGCCGAGGCGGGCCACTTGGAAGCGAACCTCGAAGGTCCTATGATTGTCCGGCCGATAGCCCGCGTCAAGGAGAGTGATTCATGCCCCCGACGATTTCGCGAATTGTCCAAGCCCTCGAACCTTCGGCCACGTTGGCGATGGCCGCCAAGGCGAAAGAGCTGAAAGCGGCGGGCAAGACGGTCTACGATTTCAGCGTCGGCGAACCCGATTTCACCACTCCGCGGCACATTCGCGAAGCGGCGACCGCCGCCATGAACGCCGGCCACACGCACTACACGGCCGTCGGCGGCATTCCCGAATTGCGGGCGGCGATCGCCAAGCAATACAAGACGCGGCACGGCTTGGATTACGCTCCGCAGCAAGTCGTCGTCTCCAACGGCGCCAAGCACTCGCTGCACAACGTCTTCACCGCGCTCTGCAATCCGGGCGACGAGGTGATTATCCCGGCGCCGTACTGGGTCAGCTACGCCGAGTTGGTCAAACTGACCGGCGCCAGGCCGGTGATCGTGCCGACGCGCGAAGCCGACGATTTCAAGCTCAAGCCGGCCCAGTTGCGGGCCGCGCTGACCGCCAACACGAAAATGCTGCTGATCTGCTCCCCCTCGAACCCGACGGGCGGCATGTATTCTCGCGAGGAGTTGGGCGAGCTGGCCGACGTGGCGATCGAGCGCGATTTGACGATCGTCGCCGACGAAATCTACGAGTGCCTGATCTACGGCGGGCATCGCTTCGCCAGCCTGGCCGCCGTTCGGCCCGGTTTGGCCGAGCGCACCGTGACCGTCAACGGCGTAAGCAAGGCCTACGCCATGACGGGCTGGCGGATCGGGTGGACCTTGTCGCCGCTGCCGCTGGCCAAGGCGATGGAAAACCTGCAAAGCCAAGAGACCTCGAACCCTTCGAGCGTCAGCCAATACGCGGCGCTGGCCGCCATAGAGGGGCCGCAGCAGTGCGTGGCCGAAATGCTGGCCGAATTCGCCAAGCGCCGCGATTTCGTCCGCGAGCGGATCGCGTCGCTGCCCAAGCTGAGTTGTTCCGAAATGGGGGGGGCCTTCTACGCCTTCATCAACATCCAGGCGCATCTCGGACGCACTTACCGCGGGTCCAAGGTCGATAACTCATCGCAATGGTGCCTCGAACTCCTGGCGCAGCAGAGCGTGGCGATGGTCATGGGTTCGGCGTTTGGGGCCGAAGGCTACGCGCGGCTGTCATTCGCCACGAGCATGGAAAACCTGCGCGCCGGTTTCGACGCGATCGAGGCCTTTTTGAACAGCCCGCGCTAGCCGTCGAATTCCGTTCAATCGCCGACGATCGGCATTGCTGGTTTCGTCTTCTTCGCCCGCTTGGGCGCCGCGGCGATGTCGGGACTGCTCAGATCCCACAGCTTGATCGAAAAATCGTCGGAGCCGGTGGCGACGCGGCGTCCGTCGCGGCTGAATTCAGCGCAAAACACGCCGCTGCCGTGCTCCGGCAACTCGCACAACATCTCGCCGGTTTCGTAGTTCCAAATCCGCGCTCGGCGGTCTTGCCAATGGGCGGCGGCGAGCCACGGCAGCCGCGGATGGAACGAGAGCCAGTCCACGTTGGCGCGGCCCGCATTCATGCGGATGTCGCGAACGAGTTCTCCCGTTTCCGGATGGAAGAGACTGATCAGTCCGCCGAAGCGCCCGCTAGCCAGCAGTTTGCCGTCGGGACTGAAACGGACGCAGAGCACGCCGGCAAGCTTGGGAAACGCGACCGCGCTGGGGGCGAACTTCCAGCGGGCGCCGTCTTTGTCTTTGATGAACTCCAAATCGAACGTCTTGATCGACCCATCCTTGCACCCCGCGGCGAGCACGTATTTGGCCGGTTTGCGTTTGCGGTCCAGCACGATGGGGCCGAAGACGAGCGAATTGACGCCGCTGCCCGCCGACAGCGGCGAGGTTTCAACGAACGCGGCGGTCTCCCAGAGCCGGATCGTGCCGTCGTCCTGTCCGGCAGCGACAAAGGCCCCGTCGGGACTGTAGGCGATGGAACCGACGGCGCCGCCGCCGTACTTGAAATCCTTCAGCCGTTTGATTTCCTTGCCCGTGGCCACGGCTTTGAACGGCACGACGCTGCCCCAGTGGTAGCGATTCGCGTAGCTCAGCACATTGCCGTCGGGACTGAATTTGACCGTCCAGACTTCTTCATTGAATTTGTCGAATTGGCTCAGAAAGGTTCTCTTTTCCAGATCCCAGAGCAACACGCGGCCGTCTTTGCCGCCCGAGGCCAACAGGGGCAAGAAGGGGTGAAACGCGACGCGAGTCACGGCGCCCGTGTGCTGTTGCAAGGCGAAGGCTTCGATGGCCGTGAGCGGCGTTTCGCTGCCGGCGGAGGATTTGCTCGTCTCCTGTTTGCCTTTCTTGTCGTCAACGAGATCGCCGAGCGATCGTGGTTTCCCGGCGGCTTGCTCGGGCTTCGGCATCTCCGCCGCTTTTTTATTCGATGCGGCCAACGAAGGAGAGTCCGCGTCGATGGTCGTAGAGAGCCGCACCACGCGGAAGCCGAGATTGCCAAAGCGATAGTGCGGCGGGTAGGAGCCTCGAAACGCCGAACGGGAGCGGACAATCGGCCAGCCCAAAGCGCCGCCCCGATGGATGCGGTTGTCCCCCGAGGCAGGCCCCGTCGGATCGTTCGCCGGCGATCGGCCGTAATAGTTCGGCGAGAACCAATCGTGGCACCATTCGTCGACGTTGCCGTGCATGTCATAAAGGCCGAATGGGTTGGGAAGCTTGCCGCCCGCCGGATGGGCGTTCGAAGCGGAGCCGACCTTTGAGGACCAGCCGTATTCTCCGAACGTCGAAGCGTCGTCGCCGAACGAGTAGTGGGTCGTCGTGCCGGCCCGACAGGCGTATTCCCATTCGGCCTCGGTCGGTAGCCGATAACCGTCGCCCGCGGGCGAGATCGTCCAATCGCCTTGTTCGTCGCCGCGGTAACAACTGCTCAATTTCTCCTGCTCGCTGAGCCAAATGCAGAATGCCACCGCGTCGTTCCAAGTAATCTGACTGACCGCCGACTCCTCGGCGACCGGATAACCTGGAGTCCGCCACGTCACGCTCTTCTTCTTCGGATCCTGCTCTTCCTTGCTCGTCGAATGGCCGCCGCCAAAGCGTTCCGTTTCGGTCAGGTAGCTCGCGGCTTCGACAAACCGACGGTACTGTCCGACAGTAACTTCCGTCGCGCCGATGAGAAAAGGCCGGCTGATCTTCACTTGATGCGCCGGGGCCTCGGTCTCGATGCGTTCGAGAGACCATTTGACATCTCCTTGCCCCTCTTGTTCCGCAAACTTCTTGGCGGCAGCAATCTGCTCCGGCGTGCTGCCCATCATGAATTCGCCCGGCGGGATCAGTACCAACGGCATGCCGACCGAGTTCTTCTGTTCGACGGGCACGTTGAGGCGATCGGCCCAAGTTTCTTGATGCGCGCGGGCCTGTTTCGCAGCGGTCGTTTCGGCCGACGCCGCCAGCGAATCGGGCGCGACGAGCGCGGCGGTCGAAATGCGCACCACGCGAAAGCCAAGATTGCCGAATCGCCAGAACGGCGGATAATTGCTGCGAAACGCCGAGCGACAGCGGATAATCGTCTCGTCCCGGTCGCCGCCGCGCATGGCCCGCGACTCGCCCGACGCTGGCCCCGTCGGATCGTCCGGAGGCGATTCGCCATAATAGCTCTCCGAAAACCAATCGTGGCACCATTCTTCGACGTTGCCGTGCATGTCGTAAAGGCCGAACGGGTTGGGCAGCGCGCCGCCCACCGCATGCGGGAAAGGAAACGAATCGACCTTCAACGACCAGCCGTATCGAGCGAACGTCGAAGCATCGTCGCCGAAAGAGTACTGGGTCGTCGTGCCGCCACGGCAGGCGTATTCCCATTCGGCCTCGGTCGGCAGCCGATAGCCGCCGCCTTCCGCAGCAAGTGTCCAATCGCCTTGTTCGTCTTTGTGGTAGCAATTGGGCAACCTCTCCTTTTCGCTGAGCCAATTGCAGAACGCGACCGCGTCGTTCCAAGTAATCTGACTGACCGCTGATTCGTCATCGATGGGATAACCGGGAGTACGCCACGTCAAGGTTTTCTTCTGCGGCTCTTGCTCTTCCATGCTCGTCGAGTTGCCGCCGCCGAAGCGTTCGGTCTCGGTCACGTAGCTCGTCGCCTCGACGAAGCGGCGATACTGCCCCAGGGTGACTTCCGTCGCGCCAAGGAGCAATGGCCGGCTGATCTTGACGCGATGCGCTGGAGCCTCGGCCTGCATGCGTTCGAGGGTCCAGTTATCGGCGCCCCCTTCGGCCTGCTCGGCCAGCTTCTTGGCCGCCGCGATCTGTTCCGGCGTGCTGCCCATCGTGAATTCGCCCGGCGGGACCAGTACCAATGACATGCCGAGCGAGTTCTTTTGCTCGACGGGCACGTTGAGGTGGGCGGCCCACGTTTCTTGATGCGCACGGGCCTGTTTGGCGTCGAACGGAGCCATCGCGCGAGCCGGCCCCGACTCGCTGGGGGCGGCGGGTTTTTCGTCCGCCGACGAATCGGGCATCGCTGTACGCTTATTTTCCTCGGATGCCGTCGTTTCCGTTTGCGGAACATCTCCCGCGCTTTCCTGGCCAGCTTGCTCGTTGGCGGGCTTCCGGCTTGACGACGACCCGCCGGGTTGGCCGCCATTCGGCGTCTCGGGACGGAGGGGTTCGGCTGGTCCGCGGTGATCCGATGATGGTCTTTCCACGATCGGACCTGGTTCCGTGCGGCCCCAAACCAGATAGGCTCCCAAGGCCAAGACCGCCAGCCCCGCCGCGCCCGCCGACCACCAGACGGCCCCGCTCGACTGCGCTGCTCCACGGCGAGGCCGCGCGCCGCGCGAACTCGGCGTCTGGTTCGTCACGATCACCGCGGGCGAATCGATGGCGAGCGGCTTTGCCACGGGCAAAGGGCGTTCGACCGCAGGCTTCGACGGCGCGGTGCGGCGGCGCAACTCGGCGTCGTAGGCGGTCCTGCGATCCGCGGCCAGCAGACAGACCTTCGCCGCCGAGACCTCGTTGAGCAGCTTCTGCGAAAGGGCTGAATGAGCGCCGCCCTGGAACGTCCGCAGGTGCGACATCCGTTGATCGGCCGCGCTTTCGATGACGTCGGGGTCTTGTTCGAATAAGCCGATGCCGAGCAAACGGTAATGGTGCGGAGGCTGTTCGGCGGGCGGAATGCCCAGCCACTTGTGGTAGGCGTCGAACGCTTCCGACATTGGCGTGATCTCCGTCTTGCTTCGCGCGTCCGGCGCGGGCGCCTTCTCAATTTAAGCCGCCGGCCGCTGGCTCGCAATGTAAAGTTGAAACCCTTGAGCCGATCGTTCTTGGCCGAGGCTAGCGAGCGGTCTGCTTCGAAGCTTCGAAATCCGTCCCCAACCTGCCTTGACCCTCCAGGGCCAAATCACTACAAAACGCGGCCTTGCATTCTCGTACCGCTGAGCGATCACGGATGTATCGTCGGCACGGACAAAAACTGGGCCTGGTCTTTTTGGCGTGCGATCTGTCGGTGACGGCGCTGGCCTGGTTCGCGGCCTATGTGCTGCGCTATGCGCTCTGGCCGTCGCAGCACGGAGTGCCCGAACTGGCGGTCGTCGCCGAAGAAACGCCGCTGGTGTTGCTGCTGGCGGGCATCGCCTACCGGCTCTGCGGGCTGTACGAAATCCATCGCCTGCGCGAATTGCCGCGCGAACTGGGCGTCGTTTGCCAGGCCAGCGGACTGCTGTTCTTGTTCGGCATCGCCACGGTCTTCTATCGCCGCGACTTGTACGAATCGCGGCTGGCTTGGGCCGTTTTTCTGGGGCTGAACGCCGTGGCGTTGGCCCTCGTCCGCAGGGCCGTGTGGCGCGCGCTCCGCTATCTGCGCAGCCGCGGGCTGAACTATGGCCGGGCCGTAATCGTCGGCGCCGGCCGCACCGGCCGCATCGTGGCGCAGACGATCCTGCGCAACTCGTGGACTGGGCTGGAGGCCGTCGGCTTCGTCG
>DATNEC010000433.1:0-4789 GCA_035606815.1 Pirellulales bacterium | reverse complement strand
GTGCGCTGCACGCGGCGGGCGATCGCGTAGTGCCGCTCGCCGACGTACTGCGGATCGAGAATGCGGCTCGACGAGGCCAGCGGATCGACGGCCGGATAAATGCCCTTCTCGCTGATCGAACGCTCCAGATACAAGAAGGCGTCGAGGTTGCCGAAGGCCGTGGCCGGGGCCGGGTCGGTGGGATCGTCGGCCGGCACGTACACGGCCTGCACCGACGTGATGGCGCCCTTCGAGGTCGAAGCGATCCGTTCCTGCAAGGCGCCCATTTCGGTCGCCAACGTCGGCTGGTAACCCACGGCCGAAGGCATACGGCCCAACAGCGCGGAGACTTCGGAGCCGGCTTGCGAGAAGCGGAAAATGTTGTCGATGAACAGCAGCGTGTCCGTGCCGGTCGTGTCGCGGAAGTATTCGGCCATCGTCAATGCCGAAAGGGCCACGCGCAAGCGGGCGCCGGGCGGCTCGTTCATCTGGCCGAAGACCATGCAGGTTTGCTCGATCACGCTGCGGCCCGTGTCGCCGATCTTGGCTTCCTGCATTTCGAGCCACAGGTCGGTCCCTTCGCGGGTCCGTTCGCCGACGCCGGCGAACACCGACGAACCGCCGTGGGCGCTGGCGATGCGGGCGATCAGTTCGGTGAGGATCACCGTCTTGCCCAACCCCGCCCCGCCGAACAAACCGGCCTTGCCGCCGCGGACGAACGGCGTCAACAGATCAATGACCTTGATGCCCGTCTCGAACAATTCGGTCTTGGTCGAGAGTTCCGTGACTTCGGGGGCATCGCGGTGGATGCTCCAATACTCGTCGGCGGCCACCGGCCCGCGGCCGTCGACCGGCTCGCCGATTAGGTTGAACACGCGGCCCAGCGTGGCTTTGCCGACCGGCACCTTGACCGGGCTGCCGGTGTCGATGCACTCCTGGCCTCGGACCATGCCGTCGGTGTTTCCCAGCGCCACGCAGCGCACGCGGCCGCCGCCTAGGTGCTGCTGCACCTCGCCAGTCAGATCGAGCTTGATGCCCTTGTGGTCCGACGAAATCTTCACCGCGTTGTAAATCGGCGGCAAGCTATGGGCCGGAAACTCGACGTCGAACGTCGAGCCGATGATTTGCGTGACGTGGCCGACGTGCTGGCCGTCGGTCCGGTGTTTGTTCGTGCTGGTCGTTACCATGATGATGTTTTGAAAAAGTCCGAAGGTTTTCTGGTTGGCTGTCTTTTATTTAGCTGATTAACCCTTCAACGCCTCGACGCCGCCGAGGACTTCCATGATCTCGCCGGTGATCTGGCTCTGCCGGGCGCGGTTGTAGGTCATCGACAACTGCTTGATGATTTTGTCGGCGTTCTCGGTGGCCGCTTTCATGGCCACCATCCGGGCCACCTGCTCGCTCACGGCCGCGTCCAAAAAGCATTTGAACAGCTTCACCTTGAAGCTGGTCGGCACGACCTCTTCCAAAATGCTCTCGGCAGACGGCAGAAACTCGTACTGCGATGGGCCGGCCTCGCCGCTGTCAGTCGCGCGGCTGTCCTTCGATTCGTCGGCGCCAGAGAGCGCTCCTATCGGCAGCAAGGTCTCCACCGTGGCGATTTGCCGGGCGATACCGTCGAAGCGAGTGTAGGCCACGTCCAGGCGATCGAGCTTGCCGACGGCGTAGTCGTCGAGATAGCGGTTCGCCAGCAACTCCACCTCCTCGAACGACGGCTTGTCTTCGAAGTGGGTGAACGTCGTGTCGGGCGCGATCTCGCGGAAGCGGAAGCCCGAGATTCCACGCTTGCCGGAAACCTCCAGCGTCACCTGCGGCACGCTCGCTTTCAACTCCTTGTAGCGGGCCAGCCCGGCGCGCTGCACGTTCGAGTTGTAGCCGCCGCACAGGCCGCGGTTGCCGGTCAGCACCAGCAGCGAGGCATGTTTGATTTCGTCGCGTTCTTCGAGCAGCGGATGGCTGACTTCCAGCCCGGTATGGGCCAGGTCGGCGACCAGCGCGGTAATGCGCTTGGTATAGGCCGTGGCGGCGCTGGCCCGGTCCATCGCTTTCTTGAAGCGGGCCGTGGCGATCAGTTCCATCGTCCGCGTGATTTTGCGGATGTTCTTGATCGACTTGCGGCGTTTATCGAGCGCGCGGGCTTTGGCCATGAGAGTTCTACTGAATGAAGCGGATCGTCAGCGGATAGCGGTAGCGGATTCCCTGGTTCGCCTTAATCGAGGCCATGACCACGAGCACGATGTTCGCGATGATTAAACAGATCAGCAAGGGAAGCCCGATCAGGCAGAGGAAAGCGGCCCCCGCCACCAAGTGATAAATCAGCATCGAAATTTGGAAATTCACCGACTCCTTGCCTTGATCGTCGACAAAGGGATGGTCGTTCTTCTTAATGAGCCAAATCGCCAAAGGTCCGACAATGCCGCCGATTCCGGTGAAGTAGGCCGACAGCGCCGACAGATGACACAACATGCCCCACAACCGAGCGTCTTTGTCGACGACGGCGCTTTCTCCGCCCGTCAAACCTTCTTCTGAAACCGGACTGCTGTAAGGATTGTTTCCCTCGCTCATTTTGGCCTCCGCGACAAGCTAGTTCAGATCGTCATTGAGCCACGGATGAAACGCCGATGAAACACGGATAAGCCTGGGTTCCAGACCGATTCCCGTCAGGTTAAAAAACCTGACCTATTTAACTGCCCTTCATCCGTGTTCGATCGGTGTTTCATCCGTGGCTAAAAACCTCCGCTCTTAAGCTTTCGCGGTCGCCTCTTGTTTCTTGCCCGAAAACTGTTTCTGGAAATCGACGATCGCCGCTTCGAGCGCCGCCGCCGTGTCGTCGTCAAGTTTCTTGGTGTCTTCGATCTTCTTGTAGATTTCCGACTTCTGCTCGTGGATGAATGTCAAAAAGCCCTTTTCCCACTCGGCGACCCGCTCGCGAGGAATCTTGTCGAGGTGGCCGCGGGTGCCGGCGTAAATGCTGAGCACTTCGTCGATCACGTCCATCGGCTGATACTGGCCCTGCTTGAGCAGTTCGATCATGCGGTAGCCGCGGTCGAGCCGCGATTGCGTGGCCGCATCCAGGTCGGTGCCCAACTGGGCGAAGGCCTCCAACTCGCGGAAGCTGGCTAGGTCGAGCCGCAAACCGCCGGCCACCTTCTTCATCGCCGGAATCTGGGCGGCGCCGCCCACGCGCGAGACCGAGATGCCGGCATTCATGGCCGGCCGCTGGCCGGCGAAGAACAAGTCGGGCTGCAAGTAAATCTGCCCGTCGGTGATCGAGATCACGTTGGTCGGAATGTACGCCGAAACCTCGCCTTCCAGCGTCTCGATGATCGGCAGCGAGGTCAGCGAGCCGCCGCCCAGCGCGTCGCTGAGCTTGGCCGAACGTTCGAGCAGCCGGCTATGGCAGTAGAACACGTCGCCGGGATACGCCTCACGGCCGGGCGGGCGACGCATCAACAGCGACAGTTGGCGATAAGCCACGGCCTGCTTCGACAAGTCGTCGTAGACGATCAAGGCGTGCTGGCCGTTGTACATGAAAAACTCGGCCATCGCCGTGCCCGCGTAAGGGGCGACGTATTGCAGCGGCGCCGGGTCGCTGGCGCCGGCCATGATTACGGTCGTGTAGTCCATCGCGCCGTGCTTGCGCAGGGCCTCGACCACGTTGGCCACGGTCGATTCCTTCTGACCGATGGCCACGTAAAAGCACTTCACGCCCGAGTTTTTCTGGTTGATGATCGCGTCGATGCCGATCGCCGTCTTGCCGGTCTTGCGGTCGCCGATGATCAACTCGCGCTGGCCGCGGCCGATCGGCGTCATGGCGTCGATGGCCTTGATGCCGGTTTGCAGCGGCTCGCGAACCGGCTGCCGCTGCGCCACGCCGGGCGCCATCGTTTCCACCGGGCGGCGCTCGCTGGTCACGACCGGCCCTTTGCCGTCGAGCGGATTGCCGAGCGGATCGAGCACGCGGCCGACCACTGCCTCGCCCACCGGCACGCTCAGCAGTTCGCCCGTGCTACGGACCTCTTCCCCTTCGTTGATCGTCAAGTAGTCGCCGAGAATGATCACGCCGACCGAGTGCTCTTCGAGATTGAAGGCCAAGCCGGTCACGCCGTTGGCGAAGCGGACCATTTCGCCGGCCATCACGCCCGACAGGCCGTAGACGCGCGCGATGCCGTCGCCCAGCTCCAGCACGCGCCCGACTTCGCGGACGTCGATCTTGGAGTCGTACTGCTCAATTTCCTGCTGCAGAACTGAAGCTATCTCGTCGGCGTTGAATTTCATGGACGCTCCTATGGATCATTTGAGATCGGATCCGCTCCAACTGCGTGGAGACGGAGCCGTCGTAGACGGTGTCGCCGATGCGAAACACGATGCCGGCCAACAGGCCGGGATCGACCTGGCGCTCCAGCTTCGGCTCGGCCGACAAGGCGCCGCGCAACTGGGCCGCGATGCGTTCGGCCTGGTGCGCCTCGAGCGGCGCGGCCGTCGTCACCAGCACTCGAACGCGGCCTCGCATCAGGTTGAACGAATCGCGCGCGGCGGCGTGAATGGCCTTCAGGTAGCGACCGCGGCCGTGCCCGGCGACCACCTTGACGAAATTCAAGAAGATCGGCGAAACCCGCCCGCCCAGCGCGCGGCCGATCAGTTCGGCCTTGTCTTCGTTGGCCACCATGCCCGAAGCCAGGAGATCGTCGATGCGCGGATAGCGGGCGAGCACGTCTCGCACGAGGGCGTCGAATTCGTCGAGCACCTCTTCCGACTTGCCCGCCTTCTCGCTGGCCGCCAGCAAGGCCCGCGCGTAGATCGACGCCAC
>DATNEC010000420.1:0-2290 GCA_035606815.1 Pirellulales bacterium | reverse complement strand
CGTTGCGGCGATCAAGAGATCGGCATCACCTCTGGGATTTCCGCCTTGGCGGGCTTGCGACCAAAGGAGGGCCGCTTCGTCAAAAATCATGTCGTCCAAAGGCAGCACCAGCGAATGGCCGCAGAACACGTCGAAATTCGCAAGCTGCCGCGATGCCTGTTTTTCAAGATATCCACGGCGGATTTCGAAGCGGCTGAAAATGGAAAACGCAAACTGCCCGTGCTGCTTCAAATAAGCGGCCGCCTTGGCCGCGACCGCCGCATTTCGTCGCTTCAAGATTTCCGAGAGCGTATCGGTATCAAGAAGCGAGGCATCCATCATTATGCCAGATCACGGCTGGAGCGGTCCCGAACGATCGCTTGGTCGAGCTGATCGATTTGCGCATCCGACAGCCCCTCGTAAACGTCGCACCATGCGGGTAGTTGATTTCCCCCCGCTTCCGCGGTCGGAGTCGGCTCGTTCGCGGCGTTCGTCACCTGGATCACGATTTGCTGGCTCTCGCGCAACGAATGGCCGACGACTCGCTCCAATACGGAGCGGTCGGTCTGGTCCAGGTCTCGGACGTTGCGGATGATGGTTTCCACAAATCCAGTTTACCACAAGCCATGACGGGATGAACCGGCCGCACCTGTTTTTAGTTCTCGCGGAGAACATCCTCCCCGAAATCCCATCACCCCATCTCCTCCGCATCCCCTTATCTCCTTCAAAAAAGCGGCTGCTTCAGTGCGCACGCGGCAAATCGAGCGGCAGCCATGCTTCGGGTAGCGGCGCCGTGAGGGCGACGATTTCCTTGGTCGAAGGATCGCGAAACGAAAGGCTGCGCCCGTGCAGGGCGATGGCCCGCAAGCGCTCGTCGGCGTGCTGAATGCCAAATGGGATGCTCCCGCCGTAAAAGGCGTCGCCCAACACCGGATGGCCGCGCGATGCGGCTTGCAGCCGGATCTGGTGCGTGCGGCCGGTTTCCAATTCGATCTCCAACCAAGAGCCCCAGGCGGTGCGGCCGAGCGTGCAATAGTGCAGCACGGCCCGCCGCGCCTCGGGATGATCGGCCGGCACGATCTCGGCTTTCGGGTGGCCGTAGACCTTGCGCATCTGGTCGGTCCACGTTCCCTCGGCCGGGCTCACTTCGCCCTCGACGCAGGCCCAATAGGTCTTGCGGACTTCGCGGCGCTCGAATTGCAGCGAAATCTTGTGGGCCGCCCGCCGTCGCGTGGCGAAGATCATCGCGCCCGAGACGGGCCGGTCGAGCCGATGCGGCACGGCCAGATAGATCGATTCGTGCTGCGGGTTCCGCTCGGCCAACAGCGCCTTGATCCGCGCTTCGAGGCTGTCGATGCCCGGCGGCGCTTGGGTCGCCAGCCCGGGTGGCTTCAGCACCGCCAAGCACGGCCCCGATTCGTACAACACGTGAACGGCGAGTTCGGGCATTGCTTCCGGCCAGGCGGCTTGCTTGGTTCCTTCTCCCTTGGGGAGAGGGTTAGGGTGAGGGCGCGTCCGTTACGAGTGAGGCCCGATCGCTCGATGATATAACGCCGGCAGTCCCTCTCGGCAAAATACTTTGCCGACAACGGGCCTCTTCCCGCCCTCACCCCGGCCCTCTCCCAGAGGGAGAGGGAGAATTCAGCAGCCGCTGCCCCTCGCCCAGCAAGAACTTCGCATCGGTGAACGGGTCGTAGCTGATGTCTTGCCAGCGAACCAGCCCGTCGCCGTCGATCAAAAACGTACCGTGCAGCGGCATATTCTCGAAGTCGTCGAAACAACGGTACTCTTTGAAAATCGATAAATCGCCATTGGAAAGCAGCGGAATCGGCAGCGGCGATTGTCCTTCCTGATCGCGTTTCGCCAGACCCTGTTTCAGCAGGTCCATCGACTCGGTGCTGATGCCGACGATGGAAATGCCGGCGTCGGCGTATTGCTGGTGCAGCGGGGCGAACGCCTTCAACTGTTCCACGCAGTGCAGGCAGCCGAACCCAAGATAGAAGATCACCACCACCGGCTTGCCGCGAAACTGCGAGAGCGAAAGCGGCTGGCCGCCCGCGTCGGCCAGGCTCCACGGGGCGGCCGGCGACGGGGCCCAGCGGAACGGGCCGAGCTTGTCCAGTTCCGGCCGCTCGCCGACGTCGTCGGCCGGCTTGAGCGGTTGGCGCCATTCGGCCGGCAATCCCAATTGCGGCGCCAGCGCTGTTAGCCGCTGGAAGATCGGCGCGGCCATGTCGATGGGGCCTGAAATGGCTTGCAGTTTTTTGAAGGCTTCGGTCGCCTCGGCCGTTTTGCCGGCTTGCTGCAGGAT
>DATNEC010000404.1:0-10467 GCA_035606815.1 Pirellulales bacterium | reverse complement strand
GCCTTGCAGTCGAGGTGCAGCCGGCAATGCGGCGAGCCGATCATTTCGACGAGCTTCACGCCGTCGGCGGCCGTGAGTAAGAAGTTGCCTTCTGCCGGCCCCAGCGGTTCGATGGCCAGCGTCACGTCGAGCTCTTCCAATGTCGGCATCGCCGATTGAAAAACTTCGGCCGCGTACTTCAGCCCCTCGTCGTGGCTGACGCCCGGCAACAGGTTGCGTTGCAGCGGAGAGCCGAAGACCAGGATCGACCCGCCCAGATCGCGACAGAGGCGGCCGAGCTCTTCGACGTAATCGGCCGTCGCGCGGCGGACGGCGGCGTCTCGAGTCGTCAGGTACAGCCCTTCGGTCTTGGCCAGCAGCCAGTGCAAGCCGACGACGTCGAGCCCCGCCGCTTCGGCCTGGCGGCGGACTTCGCCGCGGCGCTCGGCCGAGATCTTGCGTGCGTCGGGGTTGATCGTGAACGGCGCGATCTCGATACCCGTGTAGCCGCACTCGCGGGCGAAGGCAAAGGCCTTGTCGAACGGCCAATCGAGAAAGGTCTCGTTGCAGATGGCGTATTTCATGGCGATCATTCGTTGGAGTGCAGATTCAAATCGGCGTGGCGATTGGCCCGCCGTTCGAGTGCGGCAAGCACTTGCTTTTCGAGCCGCAGATAATCCTTCAACGCGTCGATCCGCCGGACGAGGGCAATCAACAGCGGCGCCGTGACCGCGATTTTATTGCCTTGCGTGCTGGCGAACAGTTCGTCGAGCGGCGCATCTTCGTGCGCGGCCAGGACGACGCGGATCGAGTCGTGCGTCAATCGCACGGCGCCCTTCGCGCCGTCCGCCGCGACCGTCATGCGATAGTCGAACAACAGCACCTGCCGGCCGCGGCCCTGCAGGTATCGCTCGCCGTCGTGCCACGGGCAGCTTGGGTCGCGCCGGCAGATCGGCGCCGACCAGATGGCGTGATACTCGGCGCCGGAAGCCCCGGTCTCGCGGACGAAATACTGAGGGTAATGTTCGTCGGGCAGGGTGTCGGGGTGCCAGGCGTTTTCGTTCCAATTCCAACTGATCGAAGGCACGTCGTCGGCACGCAAGGCTTGCAGGCACAGCAGCAGGTCTTCGACGTTGTGCTCGGTCTCTTCGATCCGGTCTCGCACCGAAAACGGCGCGCCGTCGCCGGCCAATAGCGTGGGAGGCAGTTGATCCAACGGAATTCGGCGACAGCTCATAAAGCTTGACGAGGTTGCTGGCTTTGAGAACGGCTTGCAATGTTTCCAAGCGTCAACGAGTAGAACGGATACGAAAGCATGTTGCAAACCGTCGCGATATTTTGCCGCCACGCCACTCCTAGCACGGTCCGCGGGGGCCAGCAAAGTCGCGTTTCGCTCTGCGAAAAGACGTCTATTGGCGAAGCGAAAGGCGACTAGGATTTCAACAGTGCGGCCACGAAGCTCTCCATTGCGGCGGCCCACGCCTGATATCCTTGTGCGCTGAGGTGTTCCAAGTCGGGAAGCCGAAGATCCATCGCTAACGAACCATCCGCCCGTAAAAAGGCGGGGGACAAATCGAGGTAAAATACCGTCTGCTCGTCAACCAGCGCGCCGATCGCCCGGTTGGCCGCTTCTTCCGCCTGCCGTAGCGGGTCGTCCGGCGTCAGGCCGCGGGGAAACATGCCGAGCAGCAAGATTTTCGTCTCGGGCAGCTTTTGCCGCAGCGCTGCCACGATCGCGGCGATTCCGGCTGCGATATCCGGGGCTGAATCGATGCCGAGGTTGTTCGTGCCGAGCTCGACGATCGCCAATTTGGGATGGATGCCGTCCAAATCGCCGTGATCGAGCCGCCAGAGCGCGTTTTCGGTCGTATCGCCGGGCACGCCCGCGTTGACGGCATTCCGCGCGCCGTAGTATTGCTGCCAGACGGTCTGGCCGATGTTTTGCCAGGCCCAGGTGATCGAGTCGCCAAGAAACAAAACGTCGGCGCCGCCTTGCTGCACGCGGGCGTTGATTTGCGGATCGAACGCCTCGTCGGCGGCCGACTCGACCGGAACGGCCGTGGGCGCCACCCCGGCGTGCAGCGTGAAGTAGTCGCTGGAGCCCATCAAGCGGGCTGCGAACTCTTCGTCCGTCAATCCCGAGGCGAGCTGCTCGGCGAAATAAGGCGTCGTCGTGTCGTCGGGCATCCGCTCGAGATAACGTCCGAAATCTTCAACGACTTGCCGGCGTGCTTGTTCCGCGCCGGTCGCAAACGCGACAGCGACGTCGAACCGGCCGGCGCCGGCGGCCAGCCGCGCGCTCCAATAGACGGCGCCCGCGGCGTCCGGCTCGCGGCCGAGCGCCGTTTCGAACAACGATCGGACCCAGTCGCGATCGTCGCCGCCGGCTTTGGCATACAGCTCGGGCGAAGCGAGCAACTCGGCCTCGAAGCGTTCGTCGGTCAGGCCGGCGCTCAGGGCGGCGGTCCAGTACGCCAGGCCCGCGGCGTCGGGCGCGCGACCAAGAGCTTGTTCGTAGTCGTGGCGGATAAGATTGGCGAAATATTCGTCGTTGTGAACCAGCGCTTCCGCCATCGTCAAGCGGATCGTATCGAGCTGCGGTTGTTGCAACCAGAAGGTCAAGGCGGCCGGGTCGGCGGCGCGCCCCAGCGCATCCTCGTAGGCCGCGTTCACGAACGCTTGATACGCGGCGACCGGATCGATGGAAGTCAGTAGCCAGCGCGACTCAAGAAGCTCGAACCCGAGCCGCGATCGACAAATTTCTTGGCTGCGGGAACTCATGGTAGAGCGTTAAGTTTGGCTTGGAACCGAACGATCTTGCTCCAACGCGGTCTCGAAAAGAACCGCCGCATTGGAAGTCGCTATGAAAGCGACAGGCAGGCGAATTGCCCACCCCCCCGATGCCGATGCAAGCGATGGACGGTCGCCGCGTCTCGCCAAAGATGCGGCTGCGGGCTGCTTCGGAGTTTAGGAGAACCTTCGAAGACTCAAGGCTTCGCTTACTGGCGACGATACTAGGAGCGCCAGAGATACCTTAGTTACAGTTCGCCGAAAGTACCCAGATGAAGCGCGCCATTTGCTTCCTGATGCTGTCACTGGCTTCCTTCAGCGGATGCGCGGCGGCGCCGAACTCGCTGGCGCCAAGTCCGCCGGCGGCGGCCAACGGCGTGGAGCGCTTCCCCCCGATCCACTCGCCGCCCCCGCCGATGGCGCCGCAAGTTGCCGCCAAGAAAAAAGGCTTCTGGGAGTGTCTATGGCCGTGGGATGACGAGCGCGACGCGCGCCCCAAGACGCAAAGGGAAATCGACGACGATTTCAAGTGGCGGAACAACGGATAGCACCGCCTGATCGGGGCATGGCCCGCGGTTCTCGCGGCCCTACGATTTTCATATAGGGAGGCGGTCCTCGATCATTTCAAGGAGATCTGCCATGAACTTCGCACGAACCGTGGTTGCCGTGGGATTGCTGGCTGCGGCGGCTTGGCAGATTCCGGCAGTCCAGGCCCAAGTGACCTCGCGAGCCATTTCACCCGGGTCCGAAGTCGCGAGTGGCTCCGTTTCCGAGAGGATCGATCCGTGGCGATATAAGTACCATGACGGGCATTGGTGGTACTGGCTGCCGTCCAACTCCTGGGTCTTTTATGACAACCAGCGTTGGGTTCCGTATAGCCGCCGGAACTACTCGCGCTCCTTGCAGGCGGATCGCGCGGCGGGATGGCAGGGCGTCGCTTATCGCGGCTTCAGGGATTCGACAAGCGCCAATCAATGGCCGCGCGGCGATAATGGAAGCAGCCCCTATGCATCGCCGCAGCCGGGCGGCGCCCCGGTCGAGCGAAGCGCGGCCGCGCCCCCGCGCGGGCGTTGGCCGCGCGACTCGAACGGCAGCGATCCCAACGCCTCGCCCGAACCAGGCGGCGCAGGCGCCGAGCGTCAGATTCCTTAGTCGACGAAGTGCCCCTCGCCAGTGAAATAGTACGACTCTGAGTCCGAGCCGTAGAAATTGCCGTCCGCTTCTTGCGCGTCAACGTGATTGGCCCGCAGTTGCCGCGAGATCTCGGCGCTCTGCGATCCGACGAGTTGGGATTCCCCGCTTCCTTCTTGCTCCACCTGCGCTTCGAGGCGGTCCGCCAATTCCGTGACTTTGTTCAGGCGCTGCTGCATCTGCGCGAATTGGCCGGCGAGCGCCGGATTGTTGGCTGTTTCGCCCAGTTTGGCGAAGGACTTCCGGGCGGCATTGGCGTTGAAGCGAATCGCCGCCGCGTGCTCCTTGACCACGTCCGCGGGGACTCGTTCGCCTAGAGCGGCGTATTTGTCCAACATCCGCGCATGATCGTGCGCCTGCATGTTGTACGTCTTGGCCAGCGCCAGTTGATATTTTTCGCCCCGCAGCGAATCGCCGCCGCGGCCGTCGTCGGCAAGCGCGGCGGTCGCAAGAACCAGGACGAGAGCGATAAGCGACTGGCACGGCAGCGTTTTGCGAATCATGGGCCTGGCTCCAAGAGAATGGGACGGGTGACGGCTTTTGTTCTGGGCGGACCTGGGCGAACATAGCAGCGGCCCACGCCCGTTCTTGGAACAAAGTTAGCTCGCGGCCCGCGCGTCGCGAACGCGACCGCCTCGGGCACCGCTCGGCGAATAGCCGACTTTTGCCGGTGCGGACCGGATTGGCTGTCGTGGCGGTTTACGGGACATTTGCCGTCTGTGCGGGCCGTGTCGCTTGGCATCGAATCGGCGGGGTTCAATTGGGTGAATTGCCCGTAAGGAATGAATTGGCGGAGGGCGCAACCCGATAATTAAGGGAAAGGCGGACTAAAAGTCTTTTCCGCGCCCATCGCCACATTCAGGCAAAAACTTATCGTGCGTCTAGTGCGAGCAATCGCGCTGGTCGGAGTGGAAAGTTCAAATGCAAAAGCTCGCCTTCTTGGCCGCAGCCAGCGTCTTCGCCATTCAGAGCGTTTTGCCGCGCGCCGTGGCACAAATGCCGACTCCGCCGAACGCAACGAACTTTGGCTCCGCGCCGAGTTCGCGGATCGCGGCGCCGGTTGCCGCGCCGTCGCCTTACCGGCCGACCGGGGCAATGATGCCCCCGCGAGCGCCAGCGGGGCGTTTGGATGCGGCCCTTGCGAACGACCAGGGGTCGCCCGCGGTCTCGCCGGCCGGCGCGGCGAATGCGCCGCCGATGGGCAATGGCGCGGCGCAATTGACCTCGGCGGTTCGGCAGCCCCCAGCGGCCACCGTGGAAGCTCGCATCGCCGCCTTGGAAGCCCGCGGCGCCCCCAAGATGCCGTTGATCAAGCTGGGCGGATTCTTTCAGTTGGATCAAGCGAGCTACAGCCAAGACGCGGCCAGTCAGCGCACCTATGGCGACATGCAAAACGGCACCGGCTTCCGTCGCACGCGTTTGCAAGCCTACGGCAGCGTCACCGAGTTCACCAACTACATCATCGAAATGGACTTCGCCACCGCCGGCCGGCCGAGTTTCTTCGACGTGTGGGGCGAGCAGGGCAACTTGGGTTGGCTCGGCACCGTGCGCGTCGGCCAGTTCCGCCAGCCGACGACGATGGATGCGCTGACCAGCGTCCGGCATCTGGAGTTCATGGAACGCAGCAACGCCTTTCAGGCGATGGACCCTTTTCGCCGCGTGGGCATCATGTCTTACAACACCACCGAAGACAGGAACACTACTTGGGCAGGCAGCGTGTATCGCACGGGTTTCACCTTTTTGAATCCCGTCGCAACCGGCAACACCGAAAACGACGGCACGCTAGGCGATACCCGCTTCGGAACGTTCGTGGGCGACAACGGCGGCTACTCGACGGCCTGGCGCGCCACGCACTTGCTCTGGTACGACGAACCGGCCGACGGCCGCTACCTGATGCACGTGGGCGCCGGCTACAACTATAGTCGCCTGGGCGGCAACGGCGGCCCGCCGAGCGCGATCAACGGCAATACTTATGTGGCGCGCACCATCCCCGGCGTGTTCGTCGGCGATCCTGTGACCGCCGGCATCACGGCCAACGGCACGCCGTTCGTCGCCAACACGGGCAGTATCCCGGCCACCGACTTCCACCTTTACCACGCGGAATTGGCGGGCCAATATGGACCGGCGCATTTCCAGTCGGAATGGATCGCCACGGCCCTGCAAACGACGACGGTGGGCACGATCTTTATCAACGGGGCTTACGTCCAGGCCGGCTATTTCCTGACGGGCGAGCACTGCGGCTACAACCGCCAGTTCGGCATCATGGACTACAACGTCAAGCCGTTCACTGAGTTCTTCGGCCTCGGCCGCGGCAAAGGAATCTGCGGTTGGGGCGCGTGGGAACTGGCCGCGCGGTACGACTTTCTCAATCTGCCCAACGCCGGTTTCGCGCCGCCGCCAACCGCCGCCGTGCTGGCCGGAACCACGAACGCCGGAACCAGCGGCGTGAATCCCAATCCAGGCACGCTGAACATGGGCACGATCGCGCTCAACTGGTGGTGGAACCAATACACTCGCGTCCAGTTCAACTACATCAACGTCTGGCAGAACAGCGACTTCGCCATCTACGGCAAGAGCTACACCGGAATCTTCGCCGGACGGTTCCAGATCGAATTCTAAGAGCGTCACGAAACGCGCCGGGCGCAATGCGGAGGTTGTGCTTTGGCCTGGCGCGGCCTAATCGCAACCATCGAGCAAGCGTCTCGCGCGCTTTCACTCGAACTGTTCGCCGCGGCGGCGAATTCTAGTTGTTCCGCCACTTATAGTAGTCGTCCTCGGCCGCCTGTTGCGATTCCGAGAGCGAGTAACGGCGAGTCGTGTAATTGCGCTCTGGATGGAAGGCCGCGCCGCCGGCCCGCGAGGACGCCGTCGGATCGCTGCCGTTGGCGCCATGAGGCCAGTGCTCGCCCGATGGCGCGCTTCCGGCAGGGCGGGCCGCGTGGAACGTCGCGCCGCCCGCGTGAATCGAGGCGTTCGGATCGCTGCCATTGGCGCCATGCGGCCAGTGCCGTGCATCGTTCAAGCCGCCGGCGCCGCGATAACCCGACTCGTATCGCCGCGCGGGGTTCGCCGCGGCGGCGCTGCGCGCGTCGTAAGCAATCCAGCGTCGGTCTTGATAGTAGACCCATGAATTCGACGGTTGCCAGTACCACCAACGTCCTTGGTGGTACGCATAGCGCCAGGCATCGCTTTTTGCGGGGCGCGCGGCGGGGGCTGGTTTAGGGCTGGCTGGCTCGACCTGGGAGACCGCCTGAGCATCGACCTCGGCGGGCCAGCACGCGATGGCCGAGAACAACCCCAGGCAAATGAGCGATGGTGTGAGACGCATACCCAGACTCCTTCGAAAGAGGTGAACAGGTTCGTCCGCCGGTTCGGTGCGGTGCGCCCGCGCAAAAGGCCGACGCCGCAGGCATAGAGGAGGCTATCCCAAGAATAGCTTGTTTTATGGAAGTTTACCACATTTTTACGATATTTACACTTTATATCGGACGGCGGCGTCGGGACCGAGGAGTGGTTGCGGCGCCCCCCGTGTCGGAGATTCGGTCGCCGAACGCGAGCTTGCTGGATTCCCGCCCCGGGCGCGCCGGGGCCGCTTTCCCCAGACGGCCGAGTGAGGATCGGGCCGTCTTGGGAATTGGCTAGATTTGGGAGGAATTCAGCACGTCGGAGGGCCCTGGGGCGTTCTCGCGCCGCTCGCTCGCAGAATTGTTCCAACCCATGTCGCGCAGGATTTGCCAGACATACCCGACGTGAAACACGACGCCGAAGTGCCGCTCGATCAGCTCTCGGACCTGGGGAGAAGTCCAATGGTCCGTAGAATAGCCGGCCGCTCGCGGTCCGGCGGCGAGCAATTGCAATAGCTCCGACTTCTGGTCGGGCGTCAGACGCGGTCTTCGACCCGGATGGCGCTTGGCGCGAAGGGCTTCTCGGCCCCCTTGGCGCAGAGCGTCCTTCCAACGCTTGATGGAAGACGCCGATGCTCCGACGAGCTTGGCCACCTCGGAAGCCTTCTTACCGGACGATAGCAGTTCGATGGCCTCGAGACGACGAGCTTCGAGGTCAGCAGGTTTGCCTTTAGGTCTCATACGCAGATCGTGAAGAAGTTCGTTGAAGGCTCATTGAGCCGAAGATGGGCCGCCTCGACGGCTTGCAGTGAGACCCAGGGCCGAAGTCATTTCGGCGCAGCAGCAGCCGTCCGCCAAAAAGATCCGCTTGGGGGGTGCAATGCCCATGCCACAAAGCATTCGCAGGCAACAGTTAACGAAAAAGCAAGCCAACTCGCATGCGCGGTTGGAGGGGAGTGAGGGATTAGAAGTGAGAAGTTAATAGCTAGGGGTTCGGAGTAAGGAGTTAGAGGTTGGGAGCAAGCGGAAGGAGACCGTCTGGATGCACTTTTTACTCTCCTTACTCCCTACTCCCTCGCTCCTCGCTAATGGCCAACACTTGGTCACAATGAGAAAGAAATGGCCGGTCCCCAGACAGCTTTTGGCAGACTTGCTATACTCGCGGTTTCTTTCTCCCGTTTCGGCTTGGAGGACTCGGCGCCCGGCGTCATTGAAAGCCGCGGCGCGACAGGCGATCGATTGATGCAGTGGGACACAGTGGCCATCGTGGGCGTGGGCTTGATTGGCGGATCCATCGGCCTTGGCTTGCGCCAGCGCGAATTGGCCCGCCGTGTCGTCGGCGTCGGGCGCAGCGCGGCCAGCCTGCGAAGGGCCAAACAGATTGGCGCCGTCACCTCCACGACGCTTGAGTTGGCCCGGGGCGTCGCCAAGGCCGATCTGGTGATCGTTTGCACGCCCGTTGGTCGGATCGTCGAAGACGTGCAAGCCGCGGCAACGGCTTGCCGGCCGGGACTCCTCATCACCGACGCGGGCAGCACGAAGGCCGAAATCGTCTCCGCGCTCGATGGCCAATTGAACGGCAAAGCTCATTTCGTCGGCAGTCATCCCCTGGCTGGCGGCGAAAAAAACGGCCCGGGCGCCGCCAGCCCCGAGTTGTTCGTCGGGCGGACGGTCGTCGTCACGCCGACCAAAAAGACTCGCCAGGAAGACTACGCCGCCCTGCACGCCTTGTGGACCGACCTGGGGGCGAACGTCGTCAGCATGTCGCCGGCCGACCACGATCGGATCCTGGCCGGCACGAGCCATCTGCCGCACCTGGCGGCGGCGGCCTTGGCGGCGGCGACGCCCGAAGACGACCTGCAATGGACCGCCAGCGGCTGGCTCGATACGACGCGCGTGGCCGCGGGCGATGCCGAGTTGTGGCGGCAGATTTTTTCCAGCAACCGCGCACACGTTCTCAAGGCCCTGGTGCGATATGAGAAGGTGCTGGCCTCTCTGCGCCGTGCGCTGGAGCAGGGCGACGACAAGAAACTGACCGAGATCCTCTTGCAAGCAAAGCGCCGACGAGATGCTGTGGGAAGTTGATATCTACCCGGCCGCGGGCCAGCCCGATTTGGATGGCTTGCGCGTGGCCGCCGATGCCGCCGATTTGGGCCTGGCCGCCGAGTTGTGCGTGGCGGCGGCCCGAGGCTACCTCGTGCAAGGTCGCCTTGAGCGCGAGCAGGTCGAGCGCTTGGCCCGCGAGTTGTTTGCCGATGAAGTCGTCGAGCGGTTCGTCGTCGCTCCGGTCGGGGACCGGTTGCTCGAGCAGCCGCCGGACGCCCTCACCCAAGGTGAGAGGAGAACGGAGGTCGTTCATGTCTTGCCCAAGCCGGGCGTGATGGACCCGGTCGCCCAAAGCGCGCTGGCGGCGATCGCCGACTTCGACATGCGGGCCGATGCGATTCGCACGCTGCGAAAATACTGGCTGGGCAATCTGCCCGCGACAAGCTTGCAGCCATTGTGCGCGAAGCTGCTGGCCAACGACGCGATCGAGCAAGTCGTGGTCGGGCCGCTGAAGCTCGACCGCTTGGAGGTCGGCGCCCCTTACGAATTCAAGCTGCTCGCGACGCCGATTCGCCCATTGGACGACGCGGCGCTCGAACGTCTCAGCCGCGAAGGGCAACTTTATCTCAAGCTGCCCGAAATGCGGACGATCCGCGATTATTTCCGCGCCCTCGACCGCGACCCGACCGACGCCGAACTGGAAACGATCGCCCAAACGTGGAGCGAGCATTGCAGCCACAAGACGCTCGCCGGCCGTATTCGTTATCGCGACGAGCAGGGCGAGCGGACCTTCGAAAACATGCTCAAGGAAACGATCTTCGCCGCGACCCAAGAAATCCGCCGGCAGTTGGGGCCGGAGGATTGGTGCGTGAGCGTGTTCAAGGACAACGCCGGCGTGGTCCGCTTCGACGACGAATATCATCTGGTTTTCAAAGTCGAGACGCACAACCATCCTTCGGCGCTCGAGCCTTACGGCGGCGCGAACACGGGCATCGGCGGCGTGATCCGCGACCCGCTCGGCACGGGCCTGGGCGCGCGGCCCGTTTGCAATACCGACGTGTTTTGCTTCGCCCCGCCCGACACGCCGCCGGAGCAATTGCCGCCCGGAGTGCTGCAC
>DATNEC010000248.1:0-15119 GCA_035606815.1 Pirellulales bacterium | reverse complement strand
TTGGTCGGAATCGGCACGACGCGAACCTCGTAGATCTTCGCCAACTCGCGGGCCGAGCTGGTTGCCGTGCCGGTCATGCCGCAGAGCTGTTCGTAGCGCAGGAAGAAGTCTTGCACGGTGACGCGGGCCGCCTGGCCGGTGGCCACCGTGACCTCGACGCCTTCCTTGGCCTCGATCGCCTGGTGGATGCCGTCGCGCCACTTGCGGCCTTCTGAAAGCCGCCCGGTGAACTCGTCGACGATCACGATTTCGCCGTCCTTGACCACGTACTGCCGATCGAGCGTGAACGCCCGCACGACTTTGACGGCCCGCTCGATGTATTCGTAGATCGTGAACATGCCCACCGAGTCCATCGCCTCGGGCTTGGGCAGATTGCGCACCAACTGGCGCCCGGCGGCGGTCAATTCGACCGTTTGCTTTTCGTGGTCGTACTCGTAATGTTCTTCGTCCTCGAACTCTTGCGCGACGCTCGAACTCCAGCGATAGCACTCGACGGCGATCTTTTCCTCTTCGGTGGGCAGCGCGCTGATGATCAGCGGCGTGCGAGCTTCGTCGATCAGAATGCTGTCGGCCTCGTCGACCACGATGAAGTGGGCGCCGCGCTGCACGGGTTGCTCGCCGCCTTCGCCGTTTTGGCCCAACATGCCGCCCAGGAAATCGGTCAGGCCCTCGTTGATCCTGCGCAGCAACAGGCGGTCGCGAAGGAAGTCGAACCCAAACTCCTTGGCCGTGCCGTAGGTCACGTCGCAGGCGTAGGCCTTGCGGCGGGCGGGCTGCGACATGTTGCCCTCGATGATCCCGACGCTGATCCCGAGAATCTCGTAGATCGGCTCCATCCATTGCGCGTCGCGGCGGGCCAGGTAGTCGTTGACCGTGGCCAATTGGGCGCCCTTGCCCGTCAAGGCGTTGAGGTACATCGACAAGGTGGCCGTCAGCGTTTTGCCTTCGCCGGTTTGCATTTCGACGATCGAGCGATTGTGCATGGCGATGCCGCCGAGCATCTGCACGTCGAAATGCCGCATGTTCATTTTGCGGCGGCCGGCCTCGCGGACGAGCGCGAAGGCCTCGGGCAAGAGCTTATCGAGCGGCTCCTGGCTCTTGGCCCGGTAGCGCAAAGACAGGCTGCGCTTGCGCAGCTCGTAATCGGTCAGTTTTTCGAGTTCAGGCTCGTAGCCCTCGATTTTGGGCAGCAACGCGCTCCAATTCGCCAGGCGGTGCTGAGCGGTCCCATTGGCCAGCGCCTGCAAACGTACCGAGATACTCATTGAAAGGAGACCCACAGCCGCCGATCGAATCGCCCGCTTTTTTGCCGACACCCCATTCTAGGCTGCCGCCGGGGTTTTGGCACGCTTTTCGGGGCAATTGTATCGGTCGAGGCGGAAAGACAGGCTAGTCGGCCAGCGGCGCGATCTTCGACGCCTGGTACTTCGGCGCGAACTCGCCGACGGCCGTGTCGCCGGTCAAATCGCCCTGCACCTTGACGAAATCGCCGGCCTGGAACTCGTCCGGCGGGTTGTCGACCAAAACCACGCTGCCGCCATGCGAGTCGGTGTCGCCGTCGATCGGGATATATCGCAACTTCCAGCGCCGCTCGGCGAGCGAGTATTCCAATTGGCCGCGAAGCGTGTGGTAGTCGGAGGAGTAGCCGTACCGATCGGCCGCTCCCGGATTCGCGGACCCGGAAGCGACTCGCTGAGCGACCCGCGATCCTGGCGTTTTCGACCGCGCCGGGGGCAGATCCATGATGTCGACGGCGTCGTCCGCCGCCGCGAGACGGCGCGGTTCCTCGCTAGCAGCGGCGTCTTGCCGCTTTTCGGAATTGGCGGTTGGCGGCGGCCACGACGTTTCGCGATTCTCGGCGGTTTCCGGCTCGATCACGCGAACGATTTTGACATGGCTCGTCTGCACGACGCGGCCCGAATCGGCGGCTTCGATGTCGCCGCCGGCTTGTCGCACCGCCGACTCTTGCCGCTCGGCGGAGCTTTTGCCGCCCGCCGCCGATGCTAGCTGCGAAGGCGCCGCGGAGTGCGAGCCGCGGCTTCGCGGCGAATTCGCCGAGTGTTCGTTGGCCGCGGCGCCCCGCGTCATGCGAAAGTTGTCGACGGGCTGGCTGCCGCCGCCTTGGTAGGGCGCCGCCGTTGGGGCGTCGGCGGGCGCGGAGTTGTAACTGCCGCCGGGCGGCGTATAGAGACCGCCGGCCGGCGCCGCGGTCGGCGACGTCGCCGCGGGGCCAGGATAGTAGTCAGGCGCCGCTGCGCCCGCCGCGGCGCCGGTCCCTGGCGGGGGCACCGTGGTGCGCGGCAAGAACGGGTCCGTTATCTGCGGCGCATTGCGACAACCCGCGATCAACAGCGGTGCGCACCACAGCGCCAACGACCGTTTCATCGGCAGACTCCTTTCTACCTTATGGCGGGGCGGCACTTTAGCGATTTTTCGCAGCCAGTCCAGAGCGATTGAGCGGGCGGCCGACGAAAATCCATCCCTCCGCCGCCTTGCGGCCCACGCTACGGCGAAGGAGCGCCAGCGGCTCGCGCCGCTTCGGCCACCGTCTCGGGATGATCGAGCACGAGCAAATGGCCGTGGTCGGCGGTGAGAATGACCGCGGTCTGGTCCCAGCAATGGCGGGCTTCGATCCACTCGGTCACGGCGCGAAAGGCGTCGTCGCCGCTGATCACGGCGCCGATCGAGTTATCGAGATTGTCGTCGTGGTTGGCCCAATCGACGTCGCCCGCCTCGATCATCAGCCAGAAGCCGGCGGGATTCTCGGCCAGCACGCCGAGCGCGGCGGTTGACATCTGGGCCAGCGTCGGGTTCTCGGCGATGTCGGCAGGCTGGTAAACCTCGGTCTTCAAACCGACTCCGGGCGCCGGGTTGTATCCTCCGTCGGCCGTGCGGAACGGCAAATGGCCTCCCGCGACGCCGAAGTAGCCGAACAGCCGCCGCTTGTGCTCGATCGCCTGCTTCGCCGCCTTCTTAAGCACGTCGGCGCCCTTTTTGTTCGGCGTTCGCTCGGCAAGCTGATACTTGCCGCCATGGCGCGCGTCGATCTGTTTCAGATCGTCGGCGGTCAAATAGCGATTGCCCGGCACGAAATTGTCGCCCTGGCCGCGGTCGGTCTTGATGTTCTGGCCCCAGCCGGCCCCGATCAGCACATCAACCCCCGGCAACGGCTCGCCGGGGTGGGCGATCGACGGCAAGCCGAGCAAGTCGCGCGTCAGATCCTGATAATCGTCGCGCGAGACGTTATTGGCATACGCCGCGGCGGGGGTCGCGTGGCTGATCGGCACGCTGGTCACGACGCCGATCGAAAAGCCTTGCGGCTGCAACTCGCGGGCGATCGGCGGAACCGGCTTTCCAAGATGATCTACGTTGATCGCGTCGTTGTAGGTTTTGATGCCCGAGGTCATCGAAGTGGCGGAAGAGGCCGAATCGGTGAAGGCTTGCCGCCGCAGTTCCGACTTCGCGATCGTGTAGGCCAGGTCGGCGCCGGGCGTCCACGGATTGAGACCGGCCAGCCGCCAATCGTAGCCGCCGGGGATCAATCCGCCGACGCTGATCACCCGCTGGGCGTTGGGATCGTAAGTCGTGCCTTCATTATGGGGGCTCGTGACAAAATAACCGAAATCGGTATCGACGCCGCGATAGTCTTGAAAGGCCAATCCCGTGCCGCGCCCCTCCCGATAACCGACCGCCCCCTTGCGATAAGTCGCAGCAGCCCAAGTCGTTTGCCAATCGGTGCCGTCGAAAACCATCAGGATGACGTACTTCTTGCCGGCCGCGACGGCCGCTTTTTGCAATTCGTAGACGCCCGTCTGATCGAAGTAGTCGGCCTTCGGGTTCAAGGTTCCCTCGGGCAGCCGTCCGTAGAGCTGGGCGATCCGTTCGGCATCGCGGTAAGGACTGTGCTCGCCCGTCATCCGGGCGAGCGAAAGGCCGAAGGTGTAAATGGGGATCAAGCGGTTCGAGTGGGTCTTCCAGCCCGTGTATTTGCCGGCGTCGAGTCCCCAATGGCCCCAACTCGCCCGATCTTGGGCGATGGCCTGGGCCTGCAACTCGCGCATCGCGTCTTGTTCGCCGGTCTCGGCGACGCGGATGTTGCGAAACCAAACTTCCTCGCTATGGTTCTGCAAGCCGAGAAAGCCGCGCAGCTCGCGCCGAGCAAGCTCCGGGGCGCTCTCGCTTGTCGCGTCGACGACCAGGACTCCGTTGTGAATCACGCGATAATGATCGCCGCGGCAGTCGATCTCCATGCTGTTCCAATGCCCCGCGGAACGGCCCACGTGCGGACTCGCCGCCGAAATGGCATACAAGCTGCCGCAGAACTGATAGTCTTTCAAATCGCGGTAGCGCTCGGCGCCATCGTCCAGAATCTGCACTTCGATGCCGCTTGGCTTGCCGCCGGAGAGTTCCTTGCCTCGATGGTTGCCGTCTTCGGGCACGCGCACGTAAACCCCCGAATTGCCGCCGGGCTTCAGCTTGTATTCCAATCGCAGGTTGAAATCGCCGTATTGGCTTTTGCTGCGCAGCCAAGGCCCGCGCTGGCCGGTGCATAACAACGTTTGGTCTTCGACTTTCCAGCAGGCGCTGGCGTCTTGTCCGGCGCCTTCCCAGCCGGTCAGATCGCGGCCGTTGAACAACGGCTTATGGTCGAGCTCGGTGATGTTGATGTTTCGGAACTCGAACTGCCCCCCCTTGGCGATCTCGGCCTGAAAGCCGATATAGCCGCGGGCGGGCTTCACTCCGTCGACTTTCCAAGCGGGCTGGCCGTTGATGGCCAACTCGGCTCGCGAGCCGATGACCTTCAGCCGCAACTGGTTCCACTGGCCCGCTTTCGCCAGCCCGCTGCTCTCGGCGCCCGCCAGGTTCTTGACGTTGCCTTCTTTTCCCTGTTCCAGGTTGGCCTGGTACCGGCTGGGCCACGGCTTGCCCGCGGCCGGCGGCTCCGCGCGGAAGTAGACGCCCGAGTCCCAAGCGGCGTCCTTGCGAGCGCGCCATTCGAGTTCCAGTACGAAATCGCCATAGTCATGCTCGGACCGCACCAGGCCGTCGCCTTCTTGCAGCACGAGCAATCCGTCTTCGACGCCGGCCTTGCAGCCCGTCACGACCCAGCCTTCCAAGTCGCGGCCATTGAACAAGCTCATCGAAAAGCCTTCAGCATCTCCGGCAACCGCGAGGGAGGGTTGCGGCGTCAAGAGCAGAACCAGACCGAGAGCCGCGCAGTTGCGAAGCAAAACGAAGATTCTGCTGCGAAGCAAGACGAAGATTCTCCTGCGAAGCATGACGAAGATTCTCTCCCAAAACAGGCCCCAAAGTCGGAGTAAAACAGCCCCTCGACGACAGCGATACAACGGCTGTGCTTCAATCCGTCGAGCCGCCGACTAGGATCGCATCTCAGTCCTTCAGGGTCAAATGAAAAGTTCTGTGGCAGCGGAACGCTCGGTTCTCGACCAACGATTGCTTATCGGCGATAAGCTGGTAGGCTTGGGGCGCCGGGGAAGAGGCGATCTGTTGCATGGCAAGCGTGTTGGCCTCGAAGAGCGAGCGAACGGGATCCAGCTCGCGAGGCGCAATGCAATGACGGGAGAAATCCATGATTCTCGATCGCCTGGCTAATTGGGAACGCTACGTGAAGATGCACCCTGGGTTCAAGGCGGCTTTTGATTATTTGCGCCGGCCCGAGTCGGGAAACTTGCCCGCGGGAAAACACTCGATCGACGGCGAGCGGTTGTACGTGATGATCGTTCGAGAGACGGCGCGAGGCCGCCAGCGCGCCAAATTGGAATCGCACCGCAAGTACATCGACATCCAATTCACGGTCGCGGGGGCCGAAGAAATCGGCTGGAAACCGACGCCCGAGTGCTCGGCGATCGAATCGCCCTACGATGCGGGAAAGGATCTCGGGCTGTTCGGCGACATTCCGGAGAGTTGGTTCGGGGTCAAGCCCTTGTCGTTCGCGATGTTCTTTCCCGAGGACGCGCATGCGCCGTTGGCCGGCCAGGGCGAGTTGCACAAGGCCGTGATGAAAGTGGCCGTCAACTGGTGAGCGTCCGAGTTTCCGCAGATGGAGAACCCCTATCTTTCGCCGGCGGCTGAGGCGAACTCTCGCCTCGCCGCGACGGAAGCGGCGGCGCCCTCCAACGTGCGTTACGCGATCCTGGGCGTGACGACGCTGGCTTCGTTGTTGCTCTACTTGGACCGCATCTGCCTGGCTGAAGTGCTGAGCAATCCATCGGTCATCAAGGCCCTGGGGCTGACCGACGCCCAGATCGGTTGGAGCCTGAGCGCGTTCTTCTGGTCATACGCGCTGGGCCAAGTGCCCTCGGGGTGGATCAGCGATCGCTTCGGCGCCCGGCGGATGCTGACGGTTTACATCCTGAGCTGGTCGCTGTTCACGGCGCTGACCGGCTGGGCCGTCGGCTTTGTGATGCTCTTTATCCTGCGATTGAGCGTCGGCGTGGCCCAGGCCGGCGCCTATCCGACCAGCGGCGGCATCGTGAGCCGCTGGATTCCGCTGGCCTATCGCGGCACGGCCAGCAGCATTGTTACGTTTGGCGGGCGGCTTGGCGGGGCCGTGGCGCCCTATTCGACGTCCTGGCTGATTCCACTCTGCGGTTGGCGCGTGGCGATGCTGCTCTACGGCCTCATCGGCGCCGCCGTCGCGGGCGCATTTTGGAGACTGTTCCGCAATCGCCCCGCCGAGCATCCGCGTTGCAACCCGGCCGAGCTGGCCCTGATCGCATACGGCCGATCGGCCGACCCAAGCCCCAACGGGTCGGCCGCCGATCTGTCGGAGAAAACCAAACCGGTGGTCGGCGCCGTGTTGCGCAACGCGAGCATGTGGCTGATGTGCCTGTCGCAATTCACGACGAATGTCGGATGGGTGTTCTTGGTCACTTGGCTGCCCACCTATCTGAAAAACGCCAAGGGCGCCGGCGAAAGCAGCGGCCTGATGGGTACGACGGTGTTGCTGGTCGGCATGGCGGGCATGCTGCTGGGCGGGCGGACCACCGATTGGGCCACCCGGCGGTTAGGCATTCGTTGGGGACGCAGCCTGCCGTTGGTGCTGTCGCGGTTCGTGGCCGCGGGGGCCTTTTTGATCGTGCCCGAATTGGAATCGGCTTGGGCGGCGACGGCGGCTTTCGCGATGGTGGCCTTCGCCACCGATTTGGGAGTGGCCGGCACGTGGGCCTTCATGCAGGACGTGGGCGGCAAGTACGTGGGCGCCATTCTTGGCTGGGGCAACATGTGGGGCAACCTGGGCGCCGCCGTCTCGCCGCCGTTGTTGAACTGGGTCAGCGCCGGAACCGGCCCCGCCGGCCTCGCGACGCGCAACTGGAACATCGCCTTCGCCGTCTGCGCCGCGGGCTTTATCGTTTCCGGCTTGGCCTCGCTCGGCATCAACGCCGCGGAACCTGTCGCGCCGAATAATGGCGAATGACTTTTAGCCGCCGTGGATGAAACGCGTACTGAACGGCGGGCGACGCCCTAACAGGCCGCCAGCATTCGCTTGAGCAACTCCATCGGCAGCCCCACGACGTTCGATTCGCTGCCCTCGATGATTTCCAGCCAGCCCAAGCGGTCCTGGTAGCCGAAGGCGCCGGCCTTGCCCTCCCACAAGCCACTGGCGAGGTACTCGTCGATTTGAACGGGCGAGAGCGGCTGCATCCGGAGCACGGTCCGGTCGACTTCGACGCAAGGCTCGCCGCCGGGGACGCGCCACAGGCACAACCCGCTGTAGACGCGGTGCTCGCGCCCGCTCAGCAGCCGCAGAATCTCTCGTGCCTGCCGTTCGTCGCGCGGCTTGCCCAAGATCTGACCGGCGCATTCAGCCACCGTGTCGCAAGCCAGAATCAGGCCCGCCTCGACCCGCGAGCGGACGTCGGCGGCCTTCTGATAAGCCAAGCGGGCCACGAATTCCGGCGGGCTCTCGCCGCTGCACAAACCGCATTCCGCGCTGGCGCTCGGCGCCTCGATGCGAAAACGGTAGCCCGCCTCGGCGAGCAACTCGCGACGACGAGGAGAAGTGCTGGCGAGGACCATGTCGAAGGATGATTGCATGCCGGATCAGCGCGAGTCGTTTGTCGTTTTGCGTTGTGGTAGGATCATTCGCCGGAAACCTCCGGCCCGCAACCATTGTAAGAATCAAGGCGTGCTCCTGATAGAACGCAGCGATCCCGATGCAGCTTGCCCCCTTGCACGTCCTCTATGAAGACAATCATCTGTTGGCCGTGGTCAAGCCGGCCGGGTTGCCGACGATGGGCGTCGCCGCCGACCGGCCGAGCCTGCTGTCTGTCGCCAAAGACTATATCAAGCGGCGTTACCAAAAGCCGGGCAACGTCTATCTGGGGGCCATGAGCCGGTTGGATGCGCCCGTTTCTGGAGTCGTGCTGTTCGCGCGCACTTCGAAGGCGGCATCGCGGCTCACCGAGCAATTTCGCGCGCGATCTGTCGACAAAATCTATTGGGCGGTCGTTTCCGGAGAACCGCCGGCGGAAGAGGCGTGCGTCGATTGGATCGTCAAGGACGAACGCCATCGGCGAATGCACCTGACGGTCTCCGGCGCAGCCGGCGCCCAGGAAGCGCGGCTGAGTTATCGGCGCCTGAAGCGGCTGGGGCGTCACTGGGCCCTCGAGATCTCGCTGGAAACCGGCCGGAAGCACCAGATTCGCTTGCAGTTGGCCGAACGCGGCTGTCCCATCTTGGGCGATCTCAAATATGGCAGCCGCGACCAATTCTCCTCCGGAATTGCATTGCACGCGCGCCGGTTGACCTTCGCGCATCCGGTGCAGGGCACGGCCGTGGAACTCACGGCCCCGCTGCCAAAAGCCTGGCGCGGGTTCGATTTGCCGAGCGCCCAAGACCCGTGAGACGGCGCCGATTCTGCGAGATTTAAGGAACTTTTCCGGCGATGACGGCCTCAAAACCCTATAGCCTGAAAAGCTTTGGAGAAAAAGCCCCGCCCGTCGCCCGGCGGCTTGGCGCGGGCCGTCGGAGCGCGGTAAAGTTGTACTGTGAGTAGGAACGCGCAGAGGCATTGGCGACCGGCACGGAGCTTAAGATCCGGGAATGATCCTCGTTGAACAAATCGGTTTTCCAACAATCTGCCTTGGCCAGCGGCTTGATTACCCAGGAAGAACTGGATGAAGCCCTTGAGTTGCTGCGCTCAAGCGGACGCAAGCACGACAAGCCTGTCAACGACGAGCGACTAGCCAAAAAGCTGGTGGCTTTGGGACGCTTGAACCGCTGGCAGGCGGAGCAGTTGCGCGAAGGCCGCACGACGTTCAATCTCGGCCCTTATCACATCATCGACTCGATCGGCCAAGGGGGCATGGGCCAGGTCTTCAAGGCCGAACATTCGATCATGAACCGCGTGGTCGCGGTCAAAGTGCTCCCCAAGCACAAGTCGTCGCCCGAGTCGATCGCCAGCTTTTCGCGCGAGATTCGCACCCAGGCGCAGTTGGACCACGAAAACCTCGTGCGGGCCTACGACGCGGGACATGAAAAAAACGTCCACTTCCTGGTGACGGAGTTCGTTCCGGGCACCGATCTTCGCCGGCTGATCCGCCGGCAGGGCCGGTTGAGCATGGGCGCCGCCGCCAGCATCATTTCCCAGGCCGCCAAGGGATTGGCCTACGCCCACGGCCGAGGACTGATCCATCGCGACGTGAAGCCCGGCAATGTGCTGGTGACGCCCGACGGTCACACCAAGGTTTCCGACTTGGGGCTGGCGGGCTTCTTCAATGAGGCGGAACAGACCGACGTGCGCGGCGGCAAAGTGGTCGGCACCGCCGACTATCTGGCGCCGGAGCAGATCACCGACCCCGACCACCCTACTCCGCTGAGCGACATTTACGCTTTAGGCTGTACGCTTTACTACGCGGTGACGGGCAAGGTGCCGTTCCCCGGCGGCACCGCGCGGGACAAGGCGCGGTCGCACTGCCAATCGCCCCCCTTGGACCCGCGGCGGCTGAACACAGAGTTGACCGACGAATTCGTCGAGATCATCGCCGACATGATGACGAAGAACCCCGCGGAAAGGGTGCAGACGGCCGGAGACGTAATCGCCCGCTTGGCGCCTTGGGCGACCGCCGAGGCTCTTTCCCCCAGCCACGAGGTGCGCGTCGCGGCGCCGATCCCCATTCCGTCGTCACTCAATCCGTCGCCCTTGCGCCGCCCGCTGGCGCCGGCGACGGTGGGAGACACCGAGCCGAATTTTTCGGTGCAGCCGACCGAAGAGCCCGGCCAGGCCGACAGCGCCAGCCAGCTTTCGTTAGGAACCCAGCCGATGGCGGCGGCCAGTCAAGAGACGCTGCCCTTGTTCCCGCCCGGCGGCGAGCAAGTGCGTTGGAACGCCAACATCCGCGAACTGCCCGGCGCCGTGCGCGTGTTGGTGTTCGTCGGCATGATCACGGCCCTGGGCACGCTGCTGGCCGTCGTCGGCAGCTTGATCTACACCGCATTTACGGCGGGCTAGCCGCGGTCCGCGGCGAGTTGGCCGCGGATGTCGAGAGTCCCTGCAGGGCCCTCTCGAGTTCGGTTTCCAGTTGGTCGACCTCGGCCTGGTCGAAAAACTGGTTGATGATTTCCTTGGTATCGTCGAATAGCCGGTCGATCTTGCGCTGCATGCGGGGATCCTGCGCGACCGAGCTCCGTTTGCGCAGGTCGATCATGGTGTTCAGTTCGTCTTGGCGGCCGAGCTTTCGCAGTTGGGCCATCAATTGCTTGGCTTCGTCGAGCTTGCCGCCTTGGATTCGGGAGCGGATCAGAATCAACAAGACTTGCCGGTTCGCCACCAGTTCGACCAGGTTTTCCTGCAATCCCGTCACCGTGCCTTCGGCGGCCAACCGCTGATCGTCGTCGGGAATCTCGGCGCGCGCCAGCGGCTCCAAACCCGGCATGAGAGGAAGTCGCGCCAGCGGCTCGCCCCCATGCTTGATCAACAACACGCGGACCGGATCGGCGGCGGCGGGAATCGTCAGTTCGCCCCGGCCGTCGGTCCGCCCCAGCAGCACCGTCGTCGGAGAATCGGCGGGGTGCGCGTAGACCTCGTAGCCGGCCAGCGGATGACTTGAACCGGGCTTTTTCGCCTCGGCCCGCGATCGCAACTCCAAGCGGGTGCTGCCGCCGGGCGGCCGCGACAACAGCGCAAGCTGTTCGATCTTGCCGCGGCGGCGGCCGCTGAGCGGGCTGCGCAGTCCGCTGTGCAAATTGCATCGCAGTTCCGGGCCGTCGATCTCTTGCACCGTCAGAAACGTCCAATCGAGCGGCATCAGCTTGCGAAGCTTTCCTTCGCGATCGTTGAAGCGAATCACGCCGCGAAAGGCGTCGCCCGCTCGGACCGCAGTCACGCTGGGATCGGCGATCGGCAGCGCGGCGGCACGCAACCGCAGCACGGCTTGCTTGTCTTCGACGCTTTCGATCTGGGCCAAAGGCGCAAACGCGCTCAGGACCGCCCGGAACGCCTCGTCTCCCAGCAAGGCCCGGTCCGTCGCGACGCGAAACGCCGGCGCCGCGTTCAAGCGGCTGCGCAAATCGAAGTCGCGGGCGCCGATCAGATAGTTTCCGTCGCGAACGTCGATCGACAGCAGGACCAGCTTGTCGTCGTCGCCGTCGAGGCACTCTTCGGGCAGGAGATCGAAAGACAGCTTGGCCAGCGAGGAGAGCATGGCGCCGCGCAGTTCGGCGGGCGCCGCTTCGACCCGTAGATCCCAAGAAGCCCCGATGGATCTATCGGCGCGTTCCAGCACCATCGAGCGAACTTGCTCGATGAGGCGCGGCGTAAGTTCCGGCTTGGCCGCCGCGGCGAGCAGCACGCGGATTCGATAGGGGGTCAATTCCCACACCGATTGGGCGCTTTCCGCCGCGCCGCCGAAGAGCAACCAGGCGCACGCCGCAAGCAGCGGTTGCCAGCGGCGCGGCGCGGGCGTTCGTCGAGGCCTGCCGACAAGTTTCATGGCGTCCCCGCCGGCAATTGGTATTTGCCTTGCCATTGTTCGATGTCTTGATAGAGCGCCACCGCTTGTGGGCCGAGTCCGGTCAGGCTGCGGTGGTACGCGAAGAACTCGGTCAATTGCCACAACGGCACCACGGCCGTGTCGTCGTCTGCCAAGCGGTGAATTTCCTGCAGCTTCTTTCGCGCGGCCGCCCAGCCCGTCGCGGCGCTCAGTTGCCTGAGCGCCAAGACCATGTAGGGCGTCGCGCCGCCGGCGATGCCGTCGGGCCCCAGCAACCGGGCCGCGTCCGTGAGTGGTTCTTGCATCACGAGCTCGGCGTAGACGAGATCGTAGTCGTCATCGGCGGGCAGCGCGCGACCCGGCTCGAGCTCGCGCAGTTCCACGGGAATTTGCGCCGCCTTGAGGTGTCTTTGGATCGCTTTGCAGGCGATGCGCGCGGTTTCGTGGGCCGGGTAGGCCAAGACCAGCGAAGGGACCGCCTTGACCTCGGGGGCCCCTTTCTTTTTCGCGGCTTCCGACACGTCGTGCAGCGCCACGCCGGTCAGGGCGATCGCCAGGCGGCGGTTCCACGGCCGGACCGCGACGTCGGAATTGTAGGCGTAGCGCAGCGGATCATCGAAGCTCATGCCGATCGGAAACGGGCCGCTGACCACCTGACAACCGGTGCGAGGGCCGGTGCGCAGCAATTGCTCCTTGAGAATGGCGGCCCGGTCGATGCCGTACACGAGCGCTCGCCGGAACGCGCGATGGCCGGTGAACGGATGCTTCCGATTCGGCAGCAAGCAATGCACGGTGGGCAACACGTACTGTTCGACGACGACATCCGCTTGCGAGCGGAACTTCTCGATATCCCAGGGCGGCAAGCGATCGACGACTTGGATCTGGCCTTGGCGCAAGTCCAAGAGCGCGGCGGTCGAGTCGGCGTAGAACCGCTCGATGACTTCGCGGGGCTGCTTCGGCTGGGCCGCGAAATAGCGCGGGTTGGCGACAAAGGACGTATCCGCGGCCTGGGTTTCCAACAGCGAATAGGGGCCTAGCGTGGCCGCCGCTTCGGTCTGCGAACTCGGGACCAGCGGAGCTTCGAGCAAGGCCAGCGGTTGCACGTGCGTCCAACGCAGATCGACGCCGACTTTGAAGATGTCTTGCACGTCCACGCCGCCAAACAGTTCGCCCCAGCCGGGATCGGCGTCGCTTTGGCCGAGGTCGGCCAGCGAAAGCAGTCGCCGCGCGATATCGAACCCGGTGAGTTGCTCGCCGCCCGACCAGCGGATCCCTTGCCGCAAATCAAACACGAGCCGGCGGCCGATATCGGTCAGATCGACGACTCCGAAGGGGCACGCATAATGACCGCCGTTCGCGCCGGGGCCCGTATATTCGACCAGCAGGCGATGCAGCAGCCGATTTTGCCGCCTGCCGGCCCAATCCACGATCCGGTCCGCGGGCGAACTTCCGCCCGGCAGGACGACCCCCACGAGCACGCGCGGGTGGCGCTGATAGAGTTCCTGCAGAAAGGGCTGGGTCTCCGGCAAACGCGGCCAAACGGAAGTTGCGCGGAGCGCCGTTTTCCAAGCTTCTCGCGGTTGGTCCGCCTCGAGCTGCGATTTGGCTTGGCCCAGAATCTCGCGCGCCGCGTCGGCCCATTGCCGCTCCAGCTTGGCGATCGATGCGTGCTGGGGATATTTGCGTTTGAGCGCGACGAGCAATTGCCTCGCCGCCGGGTAGTCGCCGCGGGCGACGTCTTGCTCGGCGATTTTTTCGGTGATGGCGCCGAGCGCTCCTTCCAGCTTCGCATATTGCGGATCGACAAGGTACAGCTCGTCCAGCAACGCCAAAGCGTTTTCGAATTTGTCCAGCTTGTGCCAGTGCCCGGCGTCTTCGTAAAGATAGTCGCACAAGCCCGCGTCGAGCCCTTGCGTTTCCGGGTAGTTATGCTTGAGGAAGTCGAAATAGACGAACGCCTCGTCGAATTCTCGTGTGGCCTCTTGGGCTTTCTTCTCGCGGACCAACTCCGCACCCCGGTGGACCAGTTCGGCCGCTTGTTCCAAGATCCGCCGCTCGAAAAAACGGATCTCGGCGATGTCGCTCCACAAGATCTCGAATTCTTCCGACGGATCGTCGACTCTCTTGACGACGAGCTTGTCGGTCTTTTTGAGCTTCTCCCGATCGGGCTCCTGGCGGTTGCTTAGGAAAAGCACATCGACCACCGTGTGATCGGCGTCGTTGAGGACGACCTGGTCGTAAGGCTCCTGCTCGAAGAGAGGCTGATTGGCGTCTTCGCCGGCTTCTTCATTGGCCTCTTGGCCCAGGGCGACGAGAGCGGCAGGAGGGCCAATTGCAAGGCCCCAAGCCAGCGCCAAGCCGAGCGTCCACCGCGGCAGTGCGGGGTAAATCGGTCTGCGGCGGAGCAAGTCGGCGATCGACATCTTGGAAAGCTTGGCTCGGTTCAAGGGGTTACGATTTCAAGGCGACGCGACGACGAGCAGCGTGCCGCCGTGCCCTGCCAACCAAAGACGATCGCCGACGGCCACCGGCCCGGTTCCGAGCGGTTCGCCGACATCGAGCTTGGCCAGCTCTTTTCCCGAATCGGCCGCGAGCCGGAACACCGAGCCGGAAACCGTGGCTAGCAAATATCCGCCGTCCGTCGCCAAGGGAGCGCCGACCAAAGGCCCGTGCGGCCAAGCCGCCTCCCAGGCCACTTTCTGCGCGTCGTCCATGCAGAGCAGATCGCCGGCGCCCGTGAGAACGAGCGCCCGGTCGGCGACTTTGACAGGTCCCCATTGGACCCCTTCGAGCGGCCAACTTAGTCCGGGTTTCAAGCTGGGCAACTCGAACGAGCGCAGCAAACCGTCGCCATCGACGGCATACGCGGTTTTAGCCAGCGCCACGAGCGGCGCCGTCACCGGCCCCGGCAATTCGGCCGTGGCCAGCGCGACCAGATTCGGTTGGGGCTTCGCGGCCACGCCCAGGCGGTAGAGCGTCGCTCGCCCGTCCGCCAGCAAAACTTCTTCTTCGCCCAGGCGAACCGGCGCGCTCCAAGCGAAGGGTTCGCCGCCCGTCAACCGAGGTTGAAACGGCGCCATCAAATGCCGCCCCGTCGCGGGATCGAGCACGAAAACCTGGCCCAATTGCCCGGGCGCCAGTAATCCTTTGCCGAATCCGATGGGC